>NZ_CDRRGL010000058.1:0-11285 GCF_977041755.1 Slackia sp. | reverse complement strand
GCTGTGGTCCCCAACCGGGGGGCCGGGGGCCCGCACGCCCGGAGTGACGATAAGGGCATCGGGGCCGAGCAGCTCGCGAAGCATAGCGGCTTCCTGCGGAGAAGCGACAACGCCCGAAAGGCCGGCCTCAGCCGCGCACGAGGCGAGCGTCTTCACCTGATCGGTGAGTTCGCGCGTGACACCTGTGGCGGCGAGGGTTGCAGCATCCATGCTCGTAAGAACCGTGATGGCCAGCGTCGCGGTGTCGCAGCCGGTGTTGTCGACGGCGGCCTGCGCGGCTTCCATCATGGGAACGCCGCCCACGGCATGCATGGTGATCATGTCGGCGCCCGCCTCGACGGCCGATGCGGCAGCGCCTGCGACCTGGTGCGGAATGTCATGGCACTTCAGGTCGAGAAACACCTTATAGCCCAGAAGCTTGAAGATCTCGACGATGGCAGGACCTTCGGAGTAATACAGCGTCATGCCGATCTTGAGCCACTTGGCCTTGCCCTGCAATGCAACGGCAAGATCGAGCGCCTTAGCACGGGGGCAGTCGAGCGCGACGATAACGCGGTCGGCACGGGGAATGCTTTCAAATGCTGCTAACATTGCAGCCCTCCAATCAAATCGTTCACGTCTGCGACGCCTTGCTCTTCGCAATATGCCTCAATGCCGGCGATAACCTCGTCAACCGCATGGGGATTGGTGAAGTTCGCGGTGCCAACGGCCACGGCGGTAGCGCCGGCGAGCATGAATTCCACCGCATCGGTTGCAGTGGAAATGCCGCCCATGCCCAAAATGGGAACCTTCACCGCGTTGTGGCACTGCCACACCATGCGCAAAGCAACAGGTTTCACAGCGGGGCCGGAAAGGCCGCCCACCACGCGAGCGAGCACGGGCTTGCGCGTGCGGGCATCGATTGCCATACCCAAAAGCGTGTTGATAAGCGAAATGGCATCGGCGCCGGAAGCTTCGGCAGCCTTCGCGATTTCGGTGATGTCGGTCACGTTCGGTGTGAGCTTCACAATCATGGGCTTAGTGGCAGCCTCGCGGCATGCAGAAACCACGCGTTCGACGCTAGGCACATGCGTTCCGAACGTAAGGCCGCCGGCGTCAACGTTCGGACACGATATATTGATCTCGTACGCGTCGGCCTGACCGTCCTCTTCAAGCGCCTCGACCACGGAAACGTATTCTTCAAGGCTGTGGCCCGACACGTTCACGATCGCCGGCACGCCCTGGCTCTTAAGCCACGGCAAATCGACCTCGCACAAGTGCTTCACGCCGGGGTTTTGCAAACCGATGGAATTGAGCATGCCCGAGGGGGTCTCGGCGATGCGCGGCGATTCATTGCCTTCCCAACCATTGAGCGAAACGCCCTTGGTGGTGACCGCGCCCATTCCTGCAACGTTCACGAAGTCGGAATATTCACGACCGGCGGCAAACGTGCCGCTCGCATCGGTCACGGGGTTGGCCATAACGAGGCCACCCAGGTTCACCTGCATATTCACGGCCATTACCACACCAGCTCCTTCGTGTTGAACACCGGGCCGTCAACGCACGAGCGGCGCTTGCCCGCCTGCGTTTCAACCACGCACGAAAGGCATGCGCCTACGCCGCACGCCATGCGCTTTTCCATCGAAACCCAGCACGGCACGCCCGCCTCTTCGGCGATAGCCGCAACTGCACGCATGAGCGGAGTGGGGCCGCAGCAATACACTGCGGAATAGTCGCCGCGCGCAAGCTCTTCGCGCACAGGTTCGGTGCAAAAACCCGCGTAACCAAGGGAGCCGTCGTCGGTAGCCACAATGGGATCGCGGCCCAACAGGCTCGCATAGTCGTCACGCGTCACCATCATGCTGGTAGTTTGGGCACCAAGCACAACTTCGACCTCACGGCCTTCGCGCACGAGCTGCTCGGTGAACATGAACAAAGGCGCGGCACCCACGCCACCGCCCACGATGAGGCTTTTGCCCTCGCTCGGCTGCCAACCATGGCCCAAAGGCGAGATAAGCGAGCATACGGCGCCCGTCTCAACCTCGGTCAAATACGCCGTGCCCTCGCCCACCGTTTGGTAGATGATTTCGACGTTGTCGCCCTTGGCGGCATACACCGAGAATGGGCGGCGCAGAATATGGGCGCCGAAGCCCGGCAGCAGTATGTGAACGAACTGGCCGGGACGAATAGCCGCAGCGGTTTTCGGAGCGGCCAGCGTGATTTTATACAGGCGTGGACCCAGGTTCTCGTTCGAGACTACGCATGCGCGCTCCTCAAACGCCGGGGTGCCGTTATGCGCTTCGCATTCACACATGGAAAACCCTTCACTTCATAATACAGACGAGGGCAAAGGCGCATGCGCGCCTTTGCCCGATATATCATACGCGAGCGAGCCACGATTCCGCCCGCGCACATGTTTGCTATTCGACGATAGCGCCGTCGCAAAGCGTTGCTTCGCCACCGACGAACACGTCGGTCGCGCGGCCCTTGAGCGCGCATCCGACGAAGCCGGAATTGTGCGCCTTCGAGCAGAAGTCGTCGACGGCCACGGTCCATTCGACGCTCGGGTCGAACACGGTGATGTCTGCGACGCTGCCCTCGGCGATCTTCACCGGCTCCAGGCCAAGAATATCGCGCGGAGCAACAGCCATGAGGTCAACCATGTCGGACAGGTCGATGATGCCCGGCTCAACGAGGTTCGTGAGCACCAGGCCAAGGCTCGTCTCGAGGCCCGTCATGCCAAAGGGCGCGAGCTCGAATTCGCGAGCCTTCTCCCATGCAGCATGCGGCGCATGGTCGGTGACGATAGCGTCGACCGTGCCATCTTTGACGCCCTCGATAAGAGCGGCGGCATCGGCGGCGGTACGCAGCGGCGGGTTCACCTTCAAGTTGGTTTCATAGGCATCGGTCAGTGCATCTTCGGTAAGGAAGAGGTGATGCGGCGTAACCTCGCAGGTCACGGGCAGGCCGGATTCCTTGGCCTTGCGAACCATCTCGAGGCCCTTGGCCGTGGTGATGTGCTGAATGTGCAACGGGCAGCCCGTGAGCTCGCACAGCTGGATGTCGCGAGCGATTTCGAGCTCCTCGCCTGCGGCTGGCCAGCCGAGCATGCCGAGGCGCGTGGAAACGACGCCCTCGTTGACCTGGCCGTCGCCGACAAGGCCGTTATCTTGGCAGTGCGCCATGAAAACCTTGCCGAACATCTTGCCGTAATCCATGGCGCGACGCATCATGCCGGCGTCCTGCACGCCCTTGCCGTCATCGGTGAAGGCAACGGCGCCATGGGCTACCATGTCGCCCATTTCGGCGATGATCTCGCCCTTCAGACCGTGGGTGATGGCGCCCGACGGGTACACGCGGCACTTGCCAACCTCGGCAGCGCGGCTCTTCACGTATTCGATAACCGCGCCATCGTCGGCAACAGGATCGGTATTGGGCATAGAGCAAACGCCCGTGAAACCGCCATGGGCAGCCGCGCGCGTGCCGCTCGCGATGTCTTCTTTGAACTCATAGCCGGGTTCGCGCAGATGCACATGCATGTCGACAAGGCCGGGCACGAGTACCTTGCCCGTAAGGTCTTTCACCTCGGCGCCTTCGGCGGCAATGCCCTCGCCCACCTGGGCGATTTTGCCATCTTCGACCAACACGTCGCACACGCAGTCGAGCTCAACCTGGGGATCGATAACGCGGGCGTTCTTAAGCAGCATTGCCATTATTCGGCACCTCCCAAAAGCAGATACAGCACGGCCATGCGCACGCAGATGCCCGCATAGACCTGTTCGAGAATGACCGAGCGCTCGGGGTGATCGGCCATGTAGCTGTCGAATTCCACGCCGCGGTTGATGGGACCCGGGTGGCACACGATGGCGTCGGGACGCATGAGATGCTCGCGCTTCTTCGTGAGACCGAACAGCTCATGGTATTCACGAAGGCTCGGGAACGGCGCGCCCTCGAGGCGTTCGCGCTGGATGCGCAGCATGTACACCACATCGAGCTCGGGCAAAACATCGTCGAGATACGGCGTCACATGGTCGGCGCCCAGCACCTCGGGGCATGCCGGCATAAGCGTGGCGGGGCCGACAACGGTGACTTCGGCACCCATGATCTTCAGTGCGGGAATGAGCGAGCCACACACGCGAGAGTGTCCGATGTCGCCCACGATGCCGACCTTCAGGCCGTTGAAGTCGTGCTTGTGCTCCCAGATGGTGTACAGGTCGAGCAGCGCCTGCGTAGGATGCTGGTGCTTGCCGTCGCCCGCGTCAACGACGCTTGCCGGCGTATGCTCGGAAATGATGCGCGGTGCGCCCGCATGCTTGTCGCGAACGATGATCATGTCAATCTTGTACGCGTTGAGCGTTTCCACCGTATCGATGAGGCTCTCGCCCTTCACGGAGCTCGTGGAGGAGCCGCCGAAATTCAGGCTGTCGCAAGAAAGGCGCTTCTCTGCCAGCTCAAACGACGAGCGCGTGCGCGTGGAAGGCTCGTTGAACATGTTCACGACCGTGAGGCCCTTGAGCGTGGGGACCTTCTTGATCTTGCGCTGATTGATCTCGGACAGCGTTTTGGCCGTCTCGAGAATCGTCATGATGTCGGTATCGGAATACTCATTGATGTCGATGAGATGCTTGTGTTCGAAAGCCATACGACTTATTCACCCCCCAGCGGCGCCGCATGCGCGCGGTCGCCCGGCTTCATATCCAGAATTTCAACCGCAGATGTTCCGTCGACCTCTTCGAGGAACAGGCGGACGTTCTCGTCGCGCGACGAGGGCACGTTTTTACCCACGTAGTCGGCGCGGATGGGAAGCTCGCGGTGGCCACGGTCAACGAGCACCGCAAGTTGGATGGAGGCAGGACGGCCCAAATCCATGAGGGCGTCGAGCGCGGCGCGGATGGTGCGACCGGTATAGAGCACGTCGTCTATAAGCACGACGGTTTTGCCGTCAAGCGAAAACGGGATGTGCGTGCCGTGCACTTCGGGGGAAAGGTAGGTCAGGAAGTCGTCGCGATAGAAGCTGATATCCAAGCTTCCCAAGGGCGGCTGCTCACCTTCGATTTCGGCGATCTTGTCAGCCAAACGCTTGGCCAAAACGTCGCCGCGGGTGACGATGCCCACGAGCACAATTTCATGCGCGCCGTGGTTCGCCTCCAGAATTTGGTGCGCGATGCGCGTAAGCGATCGCTCGATCTCGGACTCATCCATCACGATCGATTTCACCTGGTAGGCGTCTTTCATACACACTCTCCTCTCTTTGACTGAGTGCGTACAGCTGACCCGTGCTGCCGGCCCACCAGGGCAAAAAAAATGCCTTGGCCAGGGCAGGCTAAGGCTTCCGTGGGCACCATTATGTTCACGATCGGTGCCTATCGCGTGCCTTGCCGGTCTCTCTGTACCGTCTTAAAGGACGCTTGTCAGTATACACACCCATCCGCACGCACGTAACCCCCCTTGCGCGAATTTACGGAAAATGATGGCGAATGGCGTATTTGCAAATAGGCCTTAAAGCATGGCTCAACCCGACGTTACTCCGCCCGGCATAAACCTGCGTCCAACCCCCCCTGCGCTCAATGAGTGGGAGCGACCGAACATACGTTCGTGTTGATTTTACTCCAATTATTCCAGGGAACTTCGTCTCGTCTAGTTCACCGAGATGACTATAATCTGCAAGCCACTGGGGAATTGTGTCACTTTCGATTAGCCCTTCGGATCACCCGGAGGGCTTCTCTTTTCCCAGCTCAGGGATAATCTGATACTGCTATTTTCGGCTCATTCGCTCCATTGGAGTAATTTCTGTTCGACAGGTAAACGGGAGATGTCTCTGTGAATAGTTGCAAGCCACCTGAGACTATCGCAATGGAGTGTGAATTTAGACTGAGTTCAGAAAACAGTATCACTTTGAACTCACCCCATTTTCGGAGGCGAAGAAGCTTAAGAAGACTGCGGTCGAGAACGACACCTGCCTTAGCTGCCACAGCGAGGACTACACGCCCGAGGCCACGGCCGGCGTTACCGCGCTCACCGACAAGAACGGCATCACGGTCAACCCCCATGCCATGCCCGACACCGAGAAGCACGCGGAAAACGTCACATGCACCAGCTGCCACCCCATGCATTCCACGAAGACCGCGGAAGAGACCGCCCAGGCCTTCTGCCGCAGCTGCCACCACAAGGACGCCTACGAATGCAACACCTGCCACGAGCTGTAGGTCAGTCCCTTCCGAGGCAGATGGTTCGAAGGAGTTCGCACGCTTCCGCCCACGATTACAGCTTCGGGCAGCTATTGCGGCCGCTGCATGGTTCGGACGGCTATGCCACAGATTCTGCATGGTTCGTGCGACTACGCCAATTTCGCGTGGTACAACCGTCCAAAGTATGCGGGTGGGCGCATCTTGGCCCTCGCAATCCGCAGGGGGCAATGGACTACGCCTCCCGTTGGCCGTCGACCGCCCGGCTTTCGAGGACCCTCGGGTTCTACAAATCGAATTCCGAGGCGAGGGCAGTTCTGCAAGGCTTTTCGGCCCTGAGGCCTTGCAGAACCGGCACTTCCTCGGAAACGGATGCGGAGGGTTTTGATTGCAGGCGGTCGTTTTCCCGGATGGGGACGCGGCGGACGGCCAAGGGCGTGGACATGGACGAGTTCATCGAGGCCACAGCTCAGCTGAAAGCCGATGCCCTGGACATCACCCGCGAAAAAGCCGTCTCGCCCATGACAACGCTGCTGCCCCACCTGAAGCGCTGGTCAGACGAGGGTGAGCGGTAGCGGAAGACTGGTGTCTCTAACCAGGAGGCGGGCCGAAAAATCGGCTGCCTCACGTACCAACTAGCGCGAGCCGTCCCCGTACAGTCGGATGAGGTTGCCGTCTTCCTCGCGGGCATAGCCGAGGAACTCCCACCCGCACCTCTCGTAGAGGTCCTCGTGGTCGGTCACCAGGTACAATCGCTCGTAGCCCAAAAGCCTTGCCTGGTTGCTGGCCCAATCCAGAAGCCAGCGAGCGATTCCACGCCCGCGATAGGGCTCCTCCACGTAGAGCGCGCACAGATTCGGCGCCAAGTCGGTTCGGTCGTGGAAGTCGTTGTCGACGATGCCGAAGCCCGCCACGATGGCGCCGCCCGCATGCTCGTCGCGCAGCACGAACCACTGGGGAACCGCCGACGGCCGCTCGATGCTTTCCGCCATGCCCTCCGCGTACTCGCCAACGGAGATGGCCCACTTGCCGGCGAACCATACGGCAGCCTCCTGCACCAGCTCGGGGCGATCGGCGATTCTTGCCAGCGTCATGTTGGGCACGGGCAGCTGCCTTTCGCATGGGACATCCAGGCCATCACCCGCACACCCTTCGCCGTCGATGCCGCTGTCGAAACCGCGCACTGTCCCCCCCCCTACACCTTTGGCCGCCGTCCCAAGTCCACCATACTCCCGAACCCGCCGCGCCCGCAAGCCCGCCGCATCTGCACCTGCAATATGAACAGAGGGCAATCGCAGCAAAGGGCCGACGACAACCCTTCGACCAAGCGATATAATGCCTTCCCATGAGCAAATCATCTGACAGAGCATTCGGAAAACGGCTGAGCTTAGAAGCCAAGCTTGTTGACGCGACGGTACGGCAGCATCCTTTCATAACCATCAGCGTGGGGCTTTTCTTTCTATGGCTCGGGTTGCTGTTCCAGGCTCCGGCCTTCCTTGACGGCCAAGGCGACCTTTCGCTCTCGCTCATCGCAAGCTGGGCGCTTTTCGTCTCCGTTTACTCGCTGGGGTATCTCGCCATGCTCTGCTCGTATCGGAGGCTGACGCGCCTTTTCGAATCGCGGCTATGGTCTTTTGCCGCATGCGGGCTTATGGAGCTCGGCGGAGTGCTCAACGCTGCCCTTGCCGGAGGCCTTCTCGACTTTGGCTCGTTGCGACCCGTCGTTTCGTTTGCCGCAACAGCGATAATGTGCGTCGGAACCTCGTTCATTATGCCCATAGGCGCTTCGGCCCAGTACTACACTGGCTCGAGAAACGCCGTTGCGCTCAGCATGGTGGGGATGGTTGGATCTTCGGCCCTTCTCATCGTCATCAGCATTCTCGGACCTTGTGCAAAACTGGTAGCCATCTTGGCGATACCGTTGGTTTTGCCCTTTACGACTAATGCAAGTTACCCAAGCAAGGCATCTCGCAAGCGCGTGTTCGAGCACGGGCTCGACACCAAGCGTCCGCTCGTTCCCTACAAGCTGCTTCTCACCGCCATGATCCACGGCGCCTCCTTCGGCTCGCTGATCCTCTTCGTTCAGCTTTATCCAGACAGCGGGTCGACCCTCCTGTTCAATGCCCTGTGGTTCTTGGTCGGCATGCTGTTCGTTTTCGTCCTCGTGTTCCTCTTCCGTCGTGACTACAACAGCCTTATCTACCGTTGCTCCCTTCCCTGCATTGCCCTAGGCCTTCTTCTCGTGTGCCTGCAGGGATTCGGGATTATGGTCGGCTGCTCCCTCATTGCACTCGGCTACGCTTTTCTCCATGTGGTCATGTGCGGAGTCTGCGCCTATCTGGTTCGGCAATTCGACATACCTACCCTATGGGTACTTTGCCTCACTACGCTCTTCTTTGCCATGGGCCAGGTAGTTGGGGTCGTCCTTATCGGCGTTGGCATTGCCAAGGGCGTCTCCCTGAACGTACTTGCAGCCACAGGCCTGTTCGGCGTCCTTGTTGCCGCTCTCTATCTTTCAACCGATGTAAACGTCCGATATGGTTGGGGCATAGTGCGGCCCAGCGAATCTATCGAGGAAAACGCTGCGATTCCGTCGGCTGTCAGACTGCTGGCCACCGAGCGCAACCTCACCACCCGAGAATCGGAAGTCATCGCCCTCGCCGCCCAAGGCATGGCCCGCAAAGAAATCGCCTCTGCGCTCGTTCTCTCCGAGGACACTATCAAGTCCCATGTGCGCCATGCCTATGCAAAGCTCGGCATCTCGTCGAAGCAAGAGCTTATCGAGCTCGTGCAAGGCAAAGCCGCCCGCAAACGCAGGGGTGAATAAGGGGTGAACCGTATCCCTACCTGAGCTTTCACCCGCCCAAGGGTGAACACGGAGGGCGACGGCCATTTACACTTCCCTTCCAGCGAGGAGCAAAAGGCTTCTCGAGGATCGTCCCGACCAAGGGGATAGAAGGAAGGTAGACATGAAGAACTCGACCGATTTTCTGAGCAGGCGCTCGTTCGTTGCCGGAGCCGCCACTTTGGGCACGCTCGGCATTCTCGGAGCCACAGGATGTGCCCAAGGGAAGCCCTCGGCATCCTCCCAAGGCCAAACCGAAGCTGGGGCAGCCCCCGCCCCGAAGGACGCGAAGGCCACCTACGACACCGACCTGTTGATTGTCGGCTGCGGCGGCTCCGGCCTCGCATGTGCCGTTCAGGCGGGTATAGATGGCACGAACTGCCTGGTTATCGAAACGAGCACAACCACAGGCGGCAACGCTCAGGGCGTAGAGGGCATGTTCGCGATCAACTCGAGCATGCAGAAGGCTTTGGGAATAGACGCTATCGCACCCGCCGATATCATCGCCGGCCAGATGAAGGAACTGCAGTACGGCGTCAACGGAGCCGATTGGGTCGAGTTCTGCGAAGCTTCGGCCGACAACATCGACTGGTGCCTCGAGCAAGGCGTCGAGTATAACGGGGTCGTGGACAACTACTTCACGGGCGACGTTGCCACCATGCACTGGTTCAAGGACGGCAGCTGCGGAGCCGGCTACGTCCCCCAAATGACGAAACGCCTGAAAGACCTTGGAGTTGAGGTTCATCTCGGCACAACCGCGACCGACCTGGTGCGCAACGATTCCGGCGCGGTCGTCGGCGTTTACGCAGAAGGCGAAGAAGGATGCGTGCTCTACAATGCCAAGGCGGTGGTCTTGGCCACCGGCGGCTTCGCAACGGATCTCGACCTTATTGCGAAGCAGGGCTGGGACACCACGGGAATGGACCTCATGGGCCCGGGGGTTACCGGAGGGGGATACCGCATGGCCGTGGCCGCCGGCGCCTTCGACGACATGGCCTCCACCGCCCAGAGCATAGCGCCCTCGATTGCCGCATTCCCCTTGACCGACTACAAGAAAGACCCGATGAACCCCATCAACGGCCTGCCCGGTATTGCCGGAAGCCCCTTCAATGTCATGGTCGACCAGTTTGGCGACCGTTTCCTCCGCGAGGATGCATCGAACGAAATCTCGCGTTCCTCCTGCTACCTTGCAACGAAGCGAAACGCTGCGACCTATATCGTATTCGACGATGCGATCTACCGCCAAGTATTCGCTACGGACGACGCCGCACGAGAGATGTTCGAGACCTCGCTTGCCAACGACGATGGGAGCAGCTTGGCGACGGCGGACACCATCGAAGCGCTGGCGGAAAACTTCGGCATCGACCCCGAAGCATTGAATGCGACGATCGAGCGCTACAACGAGAGCTGCCGACTTGGCGTGGACCGCGATTTCTCCAAGGCTCCCGAGCTGATGCTGCCCATCGCCGAAGCGCCGTTCTACATGGCTCGCCTCGCTTTCGACTACTACTTCTCGACCGGCGGCCTGCTGATTGACAAGTACCAGCGCGTCTGGGACGCGGACAAGCAGCCCATTGCCGGCTTGTACGCCATCGGAAACGACGGCAACAACCACTATGCCAGCGTATATACCATCAACATTCCCGGAACGGCGTTCGGCCACCAAGTAAATTCCGGACGTAAGGCCGCATCAGTTGCGAAGGAGTACATAGCTTCGCTGAGCTAGCAAGCTCGTCGTCACCCTTCCTTCCGCCCGGAGACCGACTTCCCCTCGGTTTCCGGGCATTACCGTTCCGGCCAGTACTGGTTCAAACCCGAAGGTGCCGAAGCGTTGTGGGCCGACGTGAGCTACTTCGCCAACGGCCACGGAAGCTATCTTGGCGACATCCTGCTAGGCGAGGCTCCCCCACGCCCAGCAGGCACGGCAACCACTCATGGTAACGCTCTTACCCCACTTGAAGCGCTGGTCGAGCGAGAGCGGCAAGTAGCAGATGGCCCGCCTCGTACCCGCGTGCCCGGAACTCTACCCCTCCATCGCGAAGGCGAAGGCGACCATGGCGATGACCACTATCACCAGGCCCGCAAGAACGGCCCAGGCGGCGGGACGGGCCCAGTTCATGGTCCAGCCGATGCCGAATCGCCCGGGCAGAAAGAGGCTGGGGTCCTCGCGATTGAAGTAGAACACGCCCAGCTTCCAGTACCGGTCGTTGTCGCGCAGCAACGACGTCGCCCAGCTTGCCCCCGCGCCCGCGGCGCTGGCAACCGACGAATCCTCG
>NZ_CDRRGL010000057.1:0-11993 GCF_977041755.1 Slackia sp. | reverse complement strand
AGGCCGCAAAAGCGCTGCCCGGTTTCGATATCGAAATCGTCGAGACCCACCACAATCAGAAGGTCGACGCACCGAGCGGCACCGCGAAACTGCTGCTCTCGGCCGTGAATCCCGACGATGAGTGCGATGTGGTATACGGCCGTGAAGGCATGTGCGGGAAGCGCCCCGCTCGAGAAATTGGCGTGCATGCCCTGCGTGGCGGCACGGTCGCAGGCACCCACACGGTGCACTTCTTCGGCGAAGACGAGGAAGTCGCCCTTACGCACCGCGCCGCGTCACGCCGCATTTTCGCGTCGGGCGCTGTGGCTGCGGCGAAAAAGCTGGTCGAACGTGAACCTGGGTTCTACGGCTTCGACGAGCTGATGTTTTAACGACGGCGGTGATGCCGAATGCCGCTCGGAGTCGCGCAAGACCACACCGGGCTACCGTTCGCTACCGTTCGCTATGCGCCCGCTTGACGGCGCTTAACTAAGAAACAAGAGCAAATTTGAGCGCCGACGGTCTCGCGCGACCCCAGGCGGCGTTCGGCATCGAATGGTGCCGAGAATCGAAAGGATCAACATGAACGCTGAAGAAATCATCAATTTCATCGCTACGTCTGAAAAGAAAACTCCGGTGAAGGTATATGTACGCGAGAAGCCTGGCCAGAAGGTTAACTATAAGGCCAGCGCTACGAAGGGCGAAGTGAAGGTGTTTGGCGGCCGCAAGGGTAAGATTGTGTTCGGCGATTGGGCCGACATCAAGCCCGTGCTCGAAACCAACGCCAACGCATTCGATTACTACGAAGTCGAGAATGATTGCCGCAATTCCGCTGTGCCCATGCTCGATATGAAGGAAATCAACGCTCGCATCGAGCCGGGTGCCATTATTCGTGACCAGGTTGAAATTGGCGATAATGCCGTCATCATGATGGGCGCGGTTATTAATATCGGCGCGGTTATCGGCGAAGGCACCATGATCGATATGGGCGTGGTGTTGGGTGGCCGTGCCATTGTTGGTAAACATTGCCACATTGGCGCAGGCACGGTGCTTGCCGGCGTGGTTGAGCCTGCGAGCGCAACCCCCGTTATCGTTGAGGACAATGTCATGATTGGCGCGAACGCCGTGGTGCTCGAGGGTTGCCGCGTGGGCGAGGGTGCTGTTGTTGCCGCCGGTGCCGTTGTGGTGAACGACGTTCCAGCGGGCGCGGTTGTCGCTGGCGTTCCCGCGAAGGTCATTAAGATGAAGGATGCGAAAACTGAGGGCAAAACTGCTCTGGTCGACGCGCTTCGCACGCTTTAGTTTTTCGGTGCGGTGAAGGGCTCATCTCTTTGTCGCGCGTACGCGATTTAATGGCAAAACAACGGTGAAATCCACCATCATCTCTAAGTGTTGAGCCTTTTGAGCTGGGCAAACAATAAATTCAACACATTTGGTCCATATCTTGAAACGCCTACCATCCCCCTTGATTCAACCATGGGGGATGGTTCTTTTTTCGGCAAAACTTCCCATAATGCAATGCATCGGTTCGGGGTGCAGGAGGCGCCACGAACCATAAGCAAGGCCCATGAGGGCCACATGGTTAAAGCGCAGCCAGAGGGGGCTGCACAATCCAAAGGGAGGATTACACCATGAGCATTGAGAATGGTATGAGCCGTCGTAACTTCTTGTCCGGCGCTGCTGTCGCGGGTGCCGCGATTGCCGGCATGGCTGGCTTGAGCGCTTGCTCGCCGGCTGCTTCCAGCTCCAAGAGCGACGCCAAAGCCGACACCAAGGCTGCCGCTACAGGTGAGGCCACGATGGGCTTCGACGGCACGGGCGCTATGCCTTGGCTTGGCGAGAAGCCTGAAATTGCCGATGCCGACGTTGAAGAGACCGTCGACGCCGACGTTGTCGTTGTAGGCCTGGGCGCCGCTGGCGTTCCCGCCACTCGCGCTGCCGCCGAGGCTGGTGCGAAGGTTGTTGCGCTCGAGTCTTCGCCGAAGCTCAACTCCGTTGCTTCCGACATGGCTATTTTCGGTGGCGAGACGCAGGCCAAGTGGGGCCGCGGCGACGGCTTCCTTGACAAGAAGATGGTCGTCAATATGCACATGGAAGAGTGCAGCCACCATGTGAACCAGTCCATCATTTCCACCTACTACGACAAGTCGGGCGAGGCCCTCGACTGGTTTGTGGCTGGTTCCAAGGATCTTTACATCGCTCCCGAAAGCTATGCCGAGATTCCCGAGGCAAGCCAGAAGAACTACATGTTCCCTTACATGTATCCCGTGCCCGAGACCTATGATTACACCAAGGAAGATTTGCCCTGCTACCCCACATCGGTCGGCTTCAGCAGCCTGGCAACCGTTATGCAGGACAACCTGCAGTGCGCCATCGACGCGGGCGCCGATGTGCGTTACGAGACCAAGGGCATCGAACTTATTCAGGACGCCGACGGCACCGTGACTGGCGTTTTCGCCCAGAAGACCGGCTCTGAGAAGTACATCAAAATCAATGCGAAGGCCGTTATTATCGCGACCGGCGACTACTTGGGCAACGAGGACATGATGAAGTTCTACGCTCCTCAGTGCGTTGAGAACGGCGTTCAGATTCTGTCCCTCGACATGGACTCCGCGGGCAACTACACCAACATCGGTGAGGGCCACAAGATGGGCGCATGGGCTGGTGCCCACATCGAGCAGTGGCACGCTCCCGTTATTCACCACATGGGTGGCGGCGCTGGCCCCGACGGCCGTGGCGTTATTGGCAACAACGGCTACCTGTGGCTGAACCTGCGCGGCAAGCGCTTCATGAACGAAGACATTCCTGGCCAGCAGCTTGAGAACCAGGTTGAGCTTCAGCCTGAGCGCAAAGCTTACCAGTTCTTCGATGCCAGCTGGCCTGAGCAGCTCAAGTACTTCCCGGCTGCCCACGGCGTTGCGTGCTTCTATCGTGAAGAGGAGCTTCCTGAATACACCGCCTCTGGCCTGCGCATCAATGTGCGTACCCAGAAAGATATCGACGACGCCGTTGCTGACGGCCGTTGCCTGAAGGCCGACACCATCGACGAGCTGCTTTCCAAAATCGAGGGCATCGATGTCGACGAGGCCAAGAAGTCCATCGAGCGCTACAACGAGCTGTGCAAGGCGGGCGAAGACACCGACTTCTTCAAGAGCTCTCAGCGTCTGTTCGCTCTGGAGAATGGCCCGTTCTATGCTGCTGAGTGCGGCTGCGCCCTTACCTTGGGCAACCTGGGCGGCTTCGATTCCGACGACGAGTGCCATGTGTACGACAACGATCGCAAGATCATCAAAGGTCTGTACGCTTGCGGCGCTCCGCAGGGCGGTCGTTTCGCGGTTCAGTACCCCATCTCGCTCAAGGGCCTTTCCTGCGGCATGTGCATGGTGTACGGCAAGATTGCTGGCGAAAACGCTGCTGCCGGCAAATAATGAGTTGGCGCTGACGTTTCGCAGCGCGGCAACACGATAACTCGTAAGGGCCGATTCCACCCCTCCACCTTCCCTTCAAGGAATCGGCCCCTTTTTAGAAAAGGCTCGAGCTTTGCGGCTCGAGCCTTTTGTTGTTTTAGGCGGGGCTGGCCCTCGCGAAACAATGTTTGAGAAGGGGAGGGCGGTTATGCCCGTTCGAATCGGTATCGCTGCTTGGCGCCGGGGTACTTATCGCGATCGACTTCGCCTGCGAACATGTCGAGCGGTCGCGCCCAGAGGCCGCGCTCGCCATAGAGCGCGCGGTAAATGACCAGGGGCTCTTCTGTTTCCGAATGTTTTGCCACGCCAATGACCTCGTATTCGTTTCCTTTGAAGTGGCGATATACGCCTGGTGTGATTTCGCGTTCCATGCTCGGTCGTCTTCCTTTTAAACGAAAACAGGCCAGGCAAATTGCCTGGCCTGTGACATATCTGGCGGAGGAAGTAGGATTTGAACCCACGGTACCTTGCGGCACAACAGTTTTCAAGACTGCCGCCTTCAACCACTCGGCCATTCCTCCAAAGCCCTGAAAGCATACCACAAAGCGTGGTGTCTTCAAGGAAATGCGTCGACGTTCGCCGAAATTGCGTGCGTGCATCACGATTCCGGGTTCATCTTGTATGTTTGTCGCTGTCGCGGGTATCCTGCATCGCCTCTGCAGCGGGTTCATCTCGAGGGTTCTACTGCAACCATGAATTAGCGCTCGGGCCTGCGATGCGACGATTCTCGGTGCATGCTGTCGCGTTTGCTGCGGCGCTTATGCCGTTGCGGCGGTCTGCGCCAGCTCCGATTCGTTTTGCTCCAGGTATTTGCTCATGGAGTAGTGCGCGATATCGCTTCGGTTGATGACGCCTACGAGCTGGCCCTCGTCGGTCACGGGAACTTTCTTCAAGTGATTCTCGCCCAACACGCGGCATACCTCGCGAATGTCGGTGTGAACGTCAATCGAAATCACCCCATGCGTTGCGATGTCATACGCGCGCATTTTCATGACCTTCGCGGCTTTCACGGCGAAGTCGTCGCTGCTCGATTCAGTGAGCATAATGAGCGCCACAGGGTCGGTATAGGTGCTGTGGCGCTTCGAGAGGAAGCGAGCCACGTCGCCGTCCGAGACGAATGCGATGGGCTTGCCGTCGCCATCCACGATGGGTGCCGCCGAAATATGATGGTCGACGAGCAGTTTCACGGCATCGAAAACCGTTGCATTCTCGGGCAGGGTGAACACATCGCGTTTCATGATGCTTTCGAGCACAGAACGCTTGACGTTGTCGGGGTCGGCCTCGGCCGCATCGCTCGGCTTGTCTTTCACGAAAATCACGGTGAGCACGAAACCAATAAGGCACATTACCGTGGCTCCTGCAAACGCCATATTCACGCCGAAAATGCCTGCGTGCACGGGGTCTGTCGCGCCTGCGCTCATATTCGTAGCAATAGAGGAAATGGAAACGAGCAAGGCGGTTCCGAACGAGCCCGCCACCTGGCGCAGGGTATTGTTCACCGACGTACCATGGTTCATGAGGCTGTTGTCGAGCGCATTCATGGCCCATGTGGTGATAGGCATGTTCACGAGCGAAAGCGAGAACATGCGCACCGTGTACAGAATGGTGAGGTAGATAAGCCCCGTTGAGTCACCCAGGAATGCGAACGCGAGCGTCGAGAGGGTGAGCGCGCTTGTGCCAATGAGGCTCAGCACGCGCGGGCCGTGCTTGTCGAAAAGGCGTCCGGCAATGGGGCCCATCGCGCCCATCACGATGGCGCCTGGCAGAATAACCAAGCCCGAAACGGTCGCTGAATAACCTAGGTAGCTTTGCAGATAAATCGGCATCAGAATGCCTGCTGCCAAAAGTGCGCCCTGCACGAGCATGCCAATAATGGTGCCCACCAGGAATTTCCTGTTCGCGAGCACACGCACCTCGAGCATAGGACGATCCATCTTCAGCTGGCGGCGGAAGAACAGCGCCACCACAATAGCGCCAACGAGCGTGATTGCCGCGTCGGCGATGTTGAGCCCGTTTGAACCGATGGTCGAAAAGCCATACAGAAGGCCGCCGAAACCGATGGTCGAAAGCGCGACCGAAGGCTTGTCGAGCGGCAGGTTCTTTGACTCATTCTTCGGCGTGCTTTTCAGCGCGAACCAGGCGCAGATAATACCCGCCGCCGAAAGCGCCACCACAATCCAGAACAGCACGTGCCAGTTGTAGACATCGATCACGAAGCCGGCCGCCGAAGGGCCAACGGCGGGCCCGAATGCGATGACGATGCCGAACAGGCCCATGGCCGATCCGCGACGTTCGGGCGGGAAGGTGAGCATGAGCACTGTCATGACCATGGGCATCAAAATACCCGCGCCGGCCGCCTGCAGCAAACGGCCAGCAAGCAGCACGGGGAAATTGGGGCCCCAGCCCGAAAGCGCCGAACCGGCGGTGAAAATAAGCATCGACACCGTGAATAGGTTGCGTGTGGAATAGCGGTCGATCAAGTAAGCGGTAATGGGAATCATAATGGCGTTGACCAAGGTGAAGCCTGTGGTGAGCCATTGCGCCGTTGCCGCATCGACGTTCATTTCCGTCATAATGGAAGGCAGGGCGGGTGTGATCAGGGTTTGGTTCAGCACGGTCACGAATGTGCCGAAAATCATGACGACAAGCATAATTATTTGGTGTCGAGCTAATTTCAAATCAAAGGCTCCCTTCCGCGGCGTGCGCCGCAATGTTTTCGGGCCGGATATAGCGCCCCGGCGAAGCGATTTGGGCCAAGTGCGCACGAAGCTAGAGGCACAATCGCCTTCAACACGCATGTTGTTCCAAAGAAAATGCCTCCAGGTGGGAGGCGTGACCTTTTCATTATAGGAGCGCCCTGAAACCGGCTCACTTGTCGTGCTCGATTTTGCGGAAAGGCGGCACCGCAGATTCACGCTACGTTCACAGCTTGGTGGCTGATTCGCGAAAAGCCCCGCAGCGCGCGGGCATGCTCTACAATGCACACTGCATATATATGAAGGAAGGAACTTGCATGGCATGGAGCTATGAGGGCATGTCGCTTGCCGAGGCGTGGCGGTCGGCCGACGATGTTGCCGAAGATGACGAACGCTTCATGCGCGCAGCCCTTGAACAGGCAAAACGCGCGGCACTTGAAGGCGAGGTGCCCATAGGTGCCGTGGTGGTGTGCCAGGGTGAGGTTATCGCCGAGGCGCGCAACCACCGCGAGGCCGACGCTGATCCCTCGGCGCATGCGGAGTTTTCCGCCATCATGCAGGCGTCGCGCGAACTTGAGCGCTGGCGTCTTCCCGACTGCACGGTATACGTCACGCTTGAACCGTGCATTATGTGCGCGGGTCTTATGCATCAAGCGCGCATCGGACGATGCGTGTACGGCGCGCCCGACGCGAAGGCGGGCGCATTGGGCTCACTGTATTCGATACACGCCGATGCGCGGCTCAACCATACATTTGAAGTTCAGTCGGGCGTGCTTGCGAGCGAATGTGCTGACGTGCTTTCGGAATTCTTCGAAGCGCGTCGCGGCGAGAAATAGGAAGGCAATGACATGAAACAGACTCTCACGGTGTTTTCCCCCGCGAAGGTGAATTTGCAGCTCGAAATTGGCGAGCGTCGCGCCGACGGCTTCCATCAGGCGAAATCGATTATGCAGGCGTTGACGCTGCACGACATGGTCACGGTTGTTCTTGATGATGGCGTGGATGCGTATTTGAACCCTGATGGCTTCAGCGATTTCGCGATTGATGTGACGTGCACGACGTTTGAGGGCATTCCCGAATTGGACGTGGCTCCTGAAAGCAATATCGCCTACAAGGCCGCGGCGGCGCTCGCCGAAAAGCTCGGTCACGAACAGGGACATATCTCCATCCATATCGAAAAGCATATTCCGTTCGAGGCCGGCCTTGGCGGCGGCTCGTCGAACGCGGCGGCCGTTATCGCCGGATTGTGCCGCGCGTGGGGCGAAGATGCCGCGAGCGAGGCCGCGCTTGACGTGGCGCGCGCGTTGGGCGCGGACGTGGCGTTTTTCCTTCACGGTGGCTGTGTGCAACTGGGAGGGAAGGGCGATGTGCTCGAGCGCACGTTCGAGCCTGCGCGTGGCACGGTGGTTCTCGTGAAGATCGACGAAGGCGTGTCTACGAAAGCCGCATACGCCGCATTCGACGAGCTGGCGGCCGTACAGCATGCCGAATCGACCGACGCAATTGAATCGGCTGCCGAATTGCCGTTGTTCAATAATCTGGCGGCGGCGTCCGAGCAGGTGCTCCCCGCGCTTGCCGAGACGCGCGAGTGGCTTGCGTCCCAACCAGGCGTTGCGCATGATGCGGCGGGCGAGGCCGAGGTGCTTTTGTGCGGAAGCGGTTCTGCGACGTTCGCAGTTGTGGAAGACGGGGATTCGATTCGCAAGGCGGCCGATATCGTCGCGGCGGCAAAATTGAAGGGCATGTGGGCGCGCAGCTGCTCGTTTGCCCCTATTGGCGTGCGCGTGCTCGATGGGCAAGGCGCAGGTTCGAACCTCGGCGCTCCGCGCAAGATCTGGTAATCATGGCGCGTGAGGCGTGGCCCAACTCGTTTGGGGCTGTGTGGTATACGGGAAGCGCCGCGAGAATTGTCGGCCTCGTTTAGGGTTCCGGGCTCTGGGGCTTGGGCTTTGGGACTCGGGGTTTGGCGTCGCCTTTGCGGGGCGGTTACTTGCGGGCGCGCCAACGCAACGCTTGGGTGAACGTTGATCGCGTAAGCGCTGCGCGAGCGCTCGGTTTCGTATAATGATGACACACGGCGCGCAGGGCGCTGAAACTTCCGTCTGAAAGGCGAAATCATGGTACTTGGAATTATTCTCGCGATTATCGTCGTGCTCGTTATTGCGGCGATCATGCTGTACAACAACCTCGTGAAAATGCGCAATATGGTCGACAACGCCTGGGCGCAAATCGACGTGCAGCTGCAGCGCCGTTGCGACCTTATTCCCAATCTGGTCGAAACGGTGAAAGGCTACGCCGCGCATGAGTCGGGCACGCTTGGGAAGGTCATCGCTGCGCGTTCGGCCGTCACCAACGCAACGACTCCCGAGGCGAAAATGGAAGCCGATAATGCTCTGAGCGGTACGCTGAAGTCGCTGTTTGCGGTTTCTGAGGCATATCCTGAGCTGAAGGCGAATGCGAACTTCCAGCAACTCCAGTCTCAGCTGGCCGATACGGAAGACAAGATCAGCTACATGCGTCAGAGCTTCAACGATACGGTCATGAAGTACAACACGGCCATCCAGACGTTCCCTGCCGTGCTATTCGCTGGCATGTTCGGCTTCAAGGAGCGTTCGAGCTTCGACGCCCAGGCCGGTGCAGAAGTTGCTCCGAAGGTAACCTTCTAAGTGGCCGTTGCATAATTAAACAGAAAAGCGTCCGTTTCTGCGGGCGCTTTCTTCATGCCCAAACTCGCTCAAACCTGTTAAATGCTCGCAGCGTTTAACAGGTTTTGCAATTCTCGCTTCGCGCCTCGCGGTTCCAATAGGCCTACTATACCTAAGCCGTTGACTAACACTTCAAACCTGTTAAACGCTACGAACATTTAACAGGTAATGGAAGCAGGTAACGGGTAGGGTGGTGCTTGCTTCGCGTGCGCGCTGGGACGTGCTTAGCGATTCATTCGCACCAAGGAAAGCGAGTGCCGCGCTGGCGAGCGACGATTGAAAGTCAGCTTGGCCGCCCGCGCGGCACGCAGCGTCAGGACGGCTCAAATGAAAAAAGCCCGTTCGTCAGAACGGGCTTACAAAAAGAAAAACAGGCACGGTTTCCCGTGCCTGTAGCTTATAACCTGGCGGAGGAGGGGGGATTCGAACCCCCGTGACCCGGGTTGCGGGCCAAACGGTTTTCGAGACCGCCGCATTCAACCACTCTGCCACCCCTCCGAGGGTGCGACCAAGAAGGTCGTATGAAAAAGCGCCGTGCGAAACGGCGCTTAGGTTATCTGGCGGAGAGATGGGGATTCGAACCCCAGATACGCTTTTGGCGCATACACGATTTCCAATCGTGCTCCTTCGGCCAGCTCGGACATCTCTCCATTGCGTCGATTGCTATGCGCATTGCGCGTAGCGAAAAAGCAGTATACCAAAAAAGCCAAAAAGGTAAACAGCTTTTTAAAAATAATTATTCGTCGACTTCTTCGTCTTCGATAATTGCGGGAACTTCCTCGTCTCCGGCCAGGAAGTTCGGCGCTTCGGCGAGATACACGACCTCTTCGTCAAACGTAAGAACGTCATCGCCCTCTTCGTACATCAGGCACACGGCAACGCCTTTGCCGCCGTCAGCCGTGCCGCCTTCGGCGATGATCGCGTCTTTGCGACCGGCATCGGTGTCGATGTAGCCGTCGTAGCACAGCACGTATGCGCGAGCGCCCGTAGCGGCCTCAACGGTTTTACGCGCCGACTCGAAGCATTCCTCGGTCGTGCCGGTGTGGGTATCTTCGGTCACGGTTTCGCCGTTGAGCAGTGCCGTGAACGGCACGACTTCAGAACCCGCCTCCATGTGCTCCTGTGCTTCTTCGATTGCCTGCAGCAGCAGAATCTCGAGGGTTTCGTCGATCTGGGGAACGCCGAGCTCGTCGCTCTCAACGTTGCGGTCAGCCATGGTTTGCTCCTCTCTGTCGCTCGCGTGCGAGCGTGTTGGGAAACTCAATGCGCCTTTGGCGCTTTGCAAATCGTGCCGAATCATAGCAAAACGCGCCTGTCGAGCTGCGATATTGCAACGTTTCGGTTGAAAACACACGTTGCATGACATGTATGACACGTATTCGTTGGATCATAAGGCGTTTTTTGCGAGGGAATTGAAGTGAGGTGCGAAGGAGAACGCGTGGAAACCTCGTTTGATTCGGCACAATCTGGCAACTTTTCCAAAGGAAAACGTCACGAATCGGGCAAGGTCTCGGCAAGATTCGTGCGCTAATCTGCTTAATACGTGCATGCTTCGTAGGGAATTGTGGCGCACGCGTGGAGTTGAGGCAAAGGCGCAAAACAACAATTGCCCCGATTGGATTTGACTGTTATCATAGCCAAGTTTCCTGTCCCGGGCAGCGCCTTCATATGCCCCGGGACCGTTAAGTCCAGAGGAGGTGACACAATGAAGGCTTATGAATTGCTGTTCTTCGTCGCGCCCACCATCAGCGACGAAACCCGTCTCGCCGTTATGAAGCGTATCGAGGCTACCATCGCCGAGGGCGAAGGCAAGATCGACAACGTTGAGGATTGGGGCAAGCGCAAGCTCGCCTACGAGATCAACGGCCTGACCGAGGGCGACTACACCCTCATCGATTTCCACGCAGACCCCGCCAACATCGCGGAGCTCGATCGCGTGCTGCGCATCACCGACGCGGTGGTCCGCCACAAGATCGTTGTTCGCACCGACCGCGAGTAATCTCGGTCAACCAGTAGGCAGGGAGCAGCTGCTCTCAAACTTCAAGAATTGAGGATTTTGTCATGAGCATCAACAAAGTGGTTATCACGGGCAATCTTACGCGCGATCCCGAGCTTCGCGAAACCCCGAGCGGTTTCCAGGTCCTTTCGTTCGGCGTGGCTGTCAATGACCGTCGCCGCAACCCCCAGACCCAGCAGTGGGAAGATTACGCGAACTTCGTAGATTGCACGATGTTCGGCAACCGCGCCGCAAGCGTGTCTCGCTTCTTGAGCAAGGGCAGCAAGGTCGCTATCGAGGGTAAATTGCGCTGGTCCCAGTGGCAGGCGCAAGATGGCAGCAAGCGCAGCAAGCTTGAAGTCGTTGTCGACGAGCTCGAATTCATGACGAGCCGCGACGGCGGACAGGCTGCCCCGCGCATGCAGGCCGCGCCCGCTCAATCGTATGCTCCGGCACCCGCTGCCGCGCCTGCGATCGATACGTCCGTTTACGACGACGACATTCCGTTCTAGTCTGCTCCCGTCAATCAATTATTGACACAGTTCTGAAAGAGGAAATCAATGGCTGAATACACCAAGCAGCCTCGCCGTAAGTACTGCCAGTTCTGCAAGGACGACGCTCAGTACATCGACTACAAAGACACGGCTATGCTGCGCAAATACGTTACCGACCGCGGCAAAATCAAGCCCCGTCGCGTGACTGGCGCTTGCATGCAGCACCAGCGCGACATCGCTTGCGCGATCAAGAACGCTCGCGAGATGGCTCTCATGCCCTACACGGTTCCGGCCGTGAGCGGCCGCGGCGACCGCCGCAATCGCTAGGAGGCACCAATGAAGGTTATCCTGCTTACCGAGGTCCAGGGCAAGGGCGGCGAAGGCGACGTCGTCGAAGTTGCTCGTGGCTTCTTCAACAACTATCTCGGCCCTCAGAAGAAGGCCGTGCTGGCTACCGCTGGCAATCTCAAGCAGCTCGAGCAGCGCCGTGGCAACATTGCCAAGCGCGAGGAGAAGCGTATCGCCGACGCTGAGGCCCTGAAGGCTTCGCTCGAGGGCAAGAAGATTTTCGTCGACGCCAAGGTCGGCGAAGAGGGCGTGTTGTTCGGTTCCGTCACCGCTTCCATGATCGCTGATGCGGTTCTGGCTGAGACTGG
>NZ_CDRRGL010000056.1:0-12043 GCF_977041755.1 Slackia sp. | reverse complement strand
AATGTGTCAATGCCGCGGCTCGTGAACAAATCGCTTTGCGGACCGGGCACTACGCGAATTTCCTGCGTGAGGTACTCGAAATGGTAGAACGGGTCGTTGCGGTAGTGGTTGGGGCCGAAATCGTAGTAGGGGTTCGGCGTGGTGTCGTGAAAGTTCACCACGTCGCCGAACGCGAAGCGCCGCCCCTCGAAGCCGCCCAAGCTGCATTTCAGGTTGGTGGAAGCGCTGCCCATGACGCGGGACACATCCACGCCGCCGTTGGCGATGGCCAAATATCCGTATACGCCGCGCTCGGCGGCCGGCATTGAGAGGCGCTGGCCGGCGCGCACCACGAACGCCTGGTACATGGGCGCGCGCTCTTCGTCGAGCCGCGGGTTGAAATCGGCACCCGTAATGGCGACGACGGCGTCGTTTTCGAATTCGAGCGTGGGGCCCGCGAAGGCGAATTCGATGGCCGGCGCATTCGCCGCATTGCCCACAAGCAGGTTGCCGAGCGAGAATGCGCGGCGATCCATGACGCCCGAAGGCGAGAAGCCGCTCGCGGCGTATCCCATGCGGCCGCGGTCTTGCACGGTGGTCAGAAGACCCGGCACGCACACGGTGAACTTCGCCATTTACATCGCCTCCTTCACGCGGTATTCGTAGGTTCCAGCCTGCAGCGCGGCCTCGATTTCCGCATATTCATCGGGGGAAATGGCCTCGAATTCAATGGAATCGCCCGCGGCATACAAAAACGCCGGCTCGCGTTCTGCGTCGTAGGGGCGCAGCGGGCTGCGGCCGATGATTTGCCATCCGCCGGGCGAGGGCAAGGGATAGATGCCCGTTTGCGCGCCGCCAATGCCCACAGCGCCGGCTTCGATGTGCACGCGCGGCACTTCGAGACGGGGCGTTTCCAAATCGGGGTTCAAGCCGCTTAGGTAGGCGAAGCCCGGCAGAAAACCCAGCATCGCGATGAGGTATGTGGGCTCGGTGTGCAGGCGCACCACTTCCTCGGGGGTGATGCCGTGGAATTGCGCGACATGCTCAAGGTCGGGGCCGAATTCGCCGCCGTAACACACGGGAATCACGATGGTTTTGCCAGCCGAGGCCCCTTCGGCGGAAAGGCCGTCGAGGTTGGCGTGCACGGCCGAAACCAATTCCTCATAGGAAATAGTTTCGGGGTTGTATGCGACCATGACGGCACAAAACGTGGGAACGATGTCTTCGATGCCTGCAATGCCTGCTGCCTGAATGCGCGCGGCGGCGCTGCGCACAAGGGCGCTCGCTTCGGCCGAGATGGTATCGGCGACAACGATATTGATGGCGGAATCTCCGCACACGCTGATTTGATAAGGGCGCATGGGTGCACTCCCTCTAGTTTTGCTTGAACGTTCGGCGAAATGCGCGGCGTGGCGTGCCGCGTCGGTTAATTGCTTTGTATACTTTAGCGCACGATAGTACAGAGTTGACGCGAAGACTTCGTTGTTTACAATTTAGCAACCGCAAGCGGCGAGAATGCGTGCGAAACTTACAGGATGATTCGTTTCCGCAGCGCGGGCTTCTCCCTGGTCGGGCTTGGCCTTTGGGCGAATCGCTTGTGAGACATGCTGCCACGTTTTCCGAATGAGACACGCTGGCAAAGGTTGCTTGTTTCGAATATGAGAGATTGAAAGGCTGTTTTTCGTGGTTGGTCGCGGTTTATTTTTGGGCGTGTTCTTCATCGCCTATGCCATTCAGGCGATAACGGGTTTTGCCGGCAATATTATCGCGATGCCTGCGGGCATGGCGACCGTCGGCATGCAAGAGAGCGTCGCCATGCTTAACGCCACCGGCATGATCGGCTGCGGTCTTATCGCCATTCAAAATTGGAAGCACATCAACTGGCGCGAGCTCGCGATTATGCTTGCGGTTATGACGCCGTTCATGTTTGTGGGCATTTGGCTCGACACGGTGTTGCCGCTGGGCATTCTGTCGAAGATTTACGGCGCCATTGTGGTGGTCGTGGGCGTGCGCGGATTGGTGCTCAAACAGCAGCGGTTCATGCCGAAGTGGCTGCTCGCTGTGCTGCTGGTGCTCGCAGGCCTCATTCAAGGCATGTTCGTTTCGGGCGGCGCCATTCTCGCGATTTACGCGCTCCAGCGCCTTCAAGATAAAGACCAGTTCCGCGCAACGCTTTCGTGCATTTGGATGGTGCTCAATTTCGTGTATGCCGCGCTGCAGCTTAGCCAGGGGCACTACACGCCCGATTGCCTGGTCATGGTCGCTATTGCTATCCCACTTCTGCTCGTGGCTACGTGGCTCGGCAACAAGCTGCAGAAGCGTATCAGCCAGGCAACGTTCATCAAGGTGACTTATGTGTTGCTCACGGTGATTGGTATTATTCTGCTTGTGAAATAAGCGCTGTTGCGTGTTAGTGTGTTTGGGCGAGTTTGGGCGAGTGCGGCTTGACGCGATCCTGTTTCGGGCGAGGGCCGAGGTTTGCGGGGTGCTGAGCGAGCCTGCTCTCGCGTTGCTCCGGTCCGCCCCGATAGACCGACGCGTCTGCACTGTCCAAGAAAGCGCTCATTGCGGGGTGAGCCACGGTGCCTACGATGATTTATTACGGCCTTGAGGTGATTGCGCCGCAGCTGTTTTTTGCTGATGTGCTTCTCGGCGACACTCGTGATCGACATTGTTGTGGGCCGTGGGGTAGCATCGTGAATTCCCCGGGGGCATTATGTCGATGCTTGTGCCGTGGAACACCTGTGCCATTTGCACGTACGCGCACTGGGCGTTTCCCGCGTCGATTGTATGGGTTCCGAAAAGTGAGCTGATGCCGGCAGCGCTGGATGCCAAGGTGCCCGAAGGCGCGCCTAGCGAGGGCAGGCGAACCTGGGGCAAGCGGATCAAGGCGTGGGTTGCTGTTCGATGTGGCTGCTTGTTTTCGTGTTGCGCATGCGTCGGAACCTGTTAAACGCTACGAGCATTTAACAGGTGGCGGGTTGTGCTGGTGGTGCGCCTCTACAACCCAAATACGCCCTGGCGCGCGTGAAATATCTGTGCGAGACGGTTGGAAAAGCGGCAGCGCCCTTCTATAATCACGGCACTATGTCTGAAACAAATTTGAAACAAAACCGGGCGGCGACTGAATCTGCCGCCGTCGAACGAGACGGCGCTGAATCGGGCGTCGTTGAATCGGCCGCATCCGAACCCGTTGTTGCCGAAACGAGCGTCGCTCATAAAAGCGGCGTCTCTGCCGCTATGCAAAAAGAGGCCTTCCAGGCCGCATGGCCCATTGTGCTCGGCTATATCGTGCTGGGCATTCCGTGCGGCATCTTAGGCGTGGCTGCCGGCATGGACGTGTGGATGATTGCGATAATGAGCCTGCTGTTCTATTCAGGCGCCGGCCAATACATGATTCCCAATATGTGGCTCGCGGGTAACCCGATTTCGGCCATTATCGCCAGCGTCGCGCTCGTGAACACGCGCCAAATGCTCTATGGCGCATCGCTTTCGCAATTCTGCGGCAGCGCGGGCAAGCGCCTGGCGTTCATTTTCGGCGCCACGGTAACCGACGAGAGCTTCGGCGTGAATTTGGCGCGCATGATTAATGGCAACTGGTCGGTGAAGCACGCCTTGCTCGTGAATTTGTTCTCGCTTACGTCGTGGACCGTTTCCAATGTCGCGGGTGCGCTCATCGGTTCGGCAATCTCGCTGCCCACCGCACTCGCTTCGTTTGCCATGACGTCGCTGTTCATTTGTTTGCTGTGCATGCAGAAGGTGACTCCTGCAAATCTGGTCGCCGTGTTTGGCTCCATCTCGGGTGTCATTGCCTGCAAATGCGTGGGCCTTGCTGGTCCCGCCATTTTGATCGGAGCGCTTGTGGGCGTGGGTGCCGCGTTCGCATTCTCGAGCGTGCGCCACGATGATCGCAACACGACTATGAAAGTGGGGGAGTAGGCAATGGACGTTACGAGCTTCCTCATTATTTTTGGCGTGTGCTTGGCGTGTATGCTCGCCTGCCGCTGCCTTCCCGTCTTCTTGCTCAAGGGCAAACAATTGCCTGAGCGGTTTGTGCGTGCGCTGAATTTCATTCCGCCCGCGGCTTTTGCCGCCCTGGTGACGAATGACCTGTTTGATCCCGCGAAAGTCGCTTCGGGCGACATCGCGCTGTGGGGCATGCCCCTGTTGGCCGCCGCTGTGGTGCTCGTGGTGGGCGCGAAGACGAAATCGATGGCGGCTTGCATCGTAGTGGGTGTTGGCATGCTCGCTGTGCTCACGTATGCGCCTGCGCTGTTGTAGGCTTTTGCCCCTGCTGCTTTTCTGCTGGTCTCATTTGAATATGGTTTGACGAGCCCCGTGGCGGCACGACTGCCACGGGACTCGCTATATTATCGGCCGTTGGGTGGGGCGTACCATAAGGCACGACGCGCCGCCAGGTGAGAAGTGCTTGCCAGATGCACTGCGTCGCTAGGCGCGATGTGCTGCTGGATGGGGTGCGCACCGCAGGGCGGACGCGCTAGTGGGCGGTATGCCTTATTAGACAAGACGCCCCGCTAGGCGGACATGTTGCCAGGTGAGGCATGTCGTTAGATGGGGAGCGTCGCTGAGCAGCGAAGGCGCACCGTCACGTGAGAAGCGTTTTTGCCAAGATGACGCTTTCGGAGCAATACGCGCCGCGACGCAGTTTAGCCGCTACGTGGGTTTTGCGCTCAGGCGCTGACGCGGACGATGAGCGGCTCGACGTGTTCTTTCGTATGCATACAAACTCCAATCTGGGCTGATGTTATCGGTCCAGCTTTTTTGTTCGTGCCCCCGCCTTTCGGGCTCAGCGTAAATGATTTCCCTGTTTTCTGCCAAAAGTTGCGAATTCGGGGGCATGAAACGCCCTTTTTCAAGGGAATACGCTGTCGAGAAGGTCAATTGCCCCACGAATTGTTAACATGTCCTAACCGTGACCTGGGGATATGTGACTAAAGCAACGGGCTCGCACTTTTGCTAAGCCCCCGAATTCGCAACGTTTGGCAGAAAATCGCATTCTGATTTACGCTCGCCGCTCACCGCGCTTTAGTGTGGTGGATTATAGAAATTTCCTCCATAGACGTGATTCGCCGTTATAATCGCCCAAATGCAAATCAAGGGTTGTTTAATACACTTTTCGTTATAAATATGCAATTTGGAGCGAAAGTGCCTTTAAACCGGTACCGAGAGACCGAAAAGGAGACGCAAATGGAAGCTACCCAAACCGCCACAGGGCACGTGTCTGCGGCAACAGTGTTGTCGGCTGGCCAAGAAGGGGCCAAAGCCGTGACAATTGCAGAGAAACTTATAGCCGCCACGAGCAAAAAAGCTCGCAAGGCGGCTATTTTGTTATTGGAGGACGGAACCCGATTCGACGGCTGGGCATGCGGTGCCCCGGGCGAAGTTACGGGCGAGATTTGCTTCAACACATCGCTCGAGGGCTATCTTGAGGTTATTACCGACCCTTCATATGCGGGTCAAATTGTCACGATGACGTATCCCCAGATTGGCAACTACGGTGTGAACCTCGACGACACGCAGTCGGCCAAGCCCGCTCTGCGTGGCTTGGTCGTGCATGACATGTGCCGCACCCCTTCGAATTGGCGTTCGAGCATGGCCCTGCCCGAATTCCTCGAGCGCGAGAACATCGTGGCTATCGAGGGCATCGATACTCGTGCGCTCGTTCGCCATATTCGTGATTTCGGTGCGCAGACCGCTATTTTATCCACCGAAGATCTTGACGCTGCTTCGCTCGCGGAAAAGGTCGCCGCAGCTCCGAGCCTGGTGGGCCGCAACCTCGCCAAAACCGTGAGCCGCGCCGCCACGGAATCGTTCGATAAGGTGCCTGAAAGCCAGGCGTTCGCCGTGGCGGCTCCCGCGCCGAAGAAATATCACGTGGTTGCGTATGACTGCGGCGTGAAAGAGTCGATTCTCGCGGGCCTCGTGCGTGTGGGCTGCGACCTTACCGTCGTGCCGTGGGACACTCCCGCTGCCGACGTGCTTGCCATGGAACCCGACGGCGTCTTCCTCTCCAACGGCCCGGGCGACCCCGATGCCGTGACCGAAACCTACGAGCAGGCGCGCGAGCTTATTGGCAAGGTGCCGGTGTTCGGCATTTGCCTGGGCCACCAGATGATTAGCCTTGCAAGCGGCGGCGAAATGGAGAAGCTCAAGTTCGGCCATCGCGGCGGCAACCAGCCCGTCATGAACCTCGTGAGCGGCCAGGTGGAAATCACCGCGCAGAACCACGGCTTCGGCCTGGTGTTCCCGAGCCTCGGCAAGCTTGTGCCCGAGCTTTCGGGCGGCGTGGCCGAGCATCCTGCCGACGGCGACCTTCGCTTCTGGTCGCAGCGCCGCATCGCTCCCGTCGTTGAAAACGAGCGCTTCGGCCGCATTCGCCTGACGCACGTCAACTTGAACGACGGCACTTGCGAAGGCATTCAGCTACTCGACCAGAATACATTCTCGGTGCAGTACCATCCCGAGGCCAATCCTGGTCCCACCGATGCGCACTACCTGTTCACGGCGTTTTGTCGCCTGATGGACGGCGATACCGACTACCTGAACATCAACATTTCACAAGACCGCCTCGCTGGTTGGGTCTTCGGCTCGAAGGAGGCCTAGGCAATGCCCAAACGTACCGATATCAAACGCATTCTCGTTATTGGTTCGGGCCCCATCGTTATCGGCCAGGCGTGCGAGTTCGACTACTCGGGCGCTCAGGCGTGCAAGGTGCTCAAGGAAGATGGCTACGAAGTGGTGCTCGTGAATTCGAACCCTGCTACCATCATGACCGATCCCAGCTTGGCCGACCGCACCTATGTGGAGCCCATTACCGCTGAGTTCATCGAGCGCGTTATCGCTAAAGAACATCCCGACGCCCTGCTGCCTACCCTTGGTGGCCAAACGGGCCTGAATGCGGCCGTTGAGCTGGCGAAATCGGGCGTGCTCGAGCGCTATGGCGTCGAAATGATTGGCTGCGATTTGGCGGCCATTGAGCGCGGTGAAGACCGCAAGCTGTTCGCCGAGGCCATGGAAGAAATTGGTTTGGAATGCGCGCGCAGCGGTTATGCGTACTCCGTTGAAGATGCTGTTGAACTTGCCGGCAAGGTGGGCTACCCCTGCGTGCTTCGCCCGAGCTTCACGCTCGGCGGCGCGGGCGGCGGCATCGCCTACGACGAGCAGGAGCTGCGCGAGATTGTGGCGCAGGGTCTGGAGCTTTCTCCCGCCGGCGAGGTGCTTGTGGAAGAAAGCATCATCGGCTGGAAAGAATACGAGATGGAAGTCATGCGCGATAAGGCCGGCAACGGCATCATCGTGTGCTCCATCGAAAACGTTGACGCCATGGGCGTGCATACCGGCGACTCTATTACGGTGGCGCCTGCGCAAACGCTTTCCGATGTGGAATACCAGCGCATGCGCGTGGCCTCGCTCGCGATTCTAGAGAAAATCGGCGTCGAAACGGGCGGCTCGAACGTGCAGTTCGCGCTCAACCCGAAAAACGGCCGCCTGATCGTCATCGAAATGAACCCGCGCGTGAGCCGCTCATCGGCGCTCGCGTCGAAGGCGACCGGTTTCCCCATCGCGAAAGCTGCTGCGCGCCTGGCCGTGGGCTACACGCTCGATGAAATCACGAACGACATCACACGCGTGACGCCGGCATGCTTCGAGCCCTCTATCGACTATTGCGTGGTGAAAGTGCCGCGCTTCGCATTCGAGAAATTCAAGGGTACCGACACCACGCTGTCCACGCGTATGAAGGCCGTGGGCGAAATCATGAGCATCGGCCGCACATTCGAGGAAGCGTTCGGCAAGGCCATGCGCTCGCTGGAAAACGGCCGCGCGGGTCTGGGCGCCGATGGCAAAGACGCTTTCGACGAAGAGCATTTTGACGAATGCGTGGCACGCCCCACGGAAGACCGCATCTTCTATGTGGCCGAGGCCCTGCGTCGCGGTTGGACCGTTGACGCGGTGCACGAGGCGTGCGGCATCGACCCGTGGTTCCTGCATCGCATCGCCGATATGGCCGCTGTGCAAAATCAGCTCGAAGGTCTGCGCCTTGAAGACCTCGACGCGCCGGCTATGCGCATCGCGAAACAATACGGTTTTTCCGATGCTCAAATCGCCTACCTCACGGGCACGAAGGAAGTTATTGTGCGCGCCTATCGTAAGGGCCTGGGCGTCGTGCCTACGTTCAAGACCGTCGACACGTGCGCGGCCGAATTCGCGGGCAAAACCGAATACCACTATAAGACCTACGAAACGCCCCATGTTGCGGCTGCGGGCGCGGAGCCGAGCTTCGGCGATTCTGAAATCGTGCCCGTCGACAAGCCCAAAGCCATGATTTTGGGCGCAGGTCCCAACCGCATTGGCCAGGGCATTGAGTTCGACTACTGCTGCGTGCATGCGAGCTACGCGCTGCACGAGGCCGGCTACGAAACCATCATGGTGAACTGCAACCCCGAAACCGTGTCCACCGATTACGACACGAGCGACCGCCTGTATTTCGAGCCGCTCACCTACGAAGATGTCATGGACATCGTCGATGTCGAGCAGCCCGACGGCGTTGTGGTGACGCTCGGCGGCCAAACGCCGCTGAAGCTTGCGCATGCGCTTCAGGAATCGGGCGTGACCATTATGGGCACGAGCCCCGAGGCGATTGACTTGGCCGAAGACCGCGAACGTTTCAGCGCGGTGCTCGACGAGCTCGACATCACGTACCCTGCTGCAGGCATGGCCACGGGCTTCGAGGAAGCCGAACGCGTCGCCAATCGCATTGGGTTCCCGCTGCTTGTTCGCCCGAGCTACGTGCTCGGCGGCCGCGGCATGGAAATCGCCTACGACCCGTCTCACCTGCGCACCTTCATGGCCGAGGCAACGCGCATCTCTCCTGATCATCCGGTGTATTTGGACCGTTTCCTCGAGGGCGCCATTGAATGCGACGTTGACGCGCTGTGCGACGGCGAGCAGGTGTATGTGGGCGGCGTGCTCGAGCATATTGAGGAAGCTGGCATTCACTCGGGCGACTCGGCCACCTGCATTCCGCCGTTCTCGTTCAGCGACCGTTTGGTCGGCGAGCTGCGCGACATCACGCGCCGCTTGGCGCTGCGCCTGGGCGTGCGCGGCCTGCTCAATGTGCAGTACGCCATCAAGGGCGAGACGATTTATGTCATCGAAGCGAACCCGCGTGCGAGCCGCACGGTGCCGTTCGTGTCGAAGTCGACCGGCGTGCCGCTGGCGAAGTGCGCGGCGCTTATCATGAGCGGCCGCAGCATCGAAAGCCTGGGCTTGCCGGCTGACGATCGCCGCATGGATTACTTCTGCGTGAAGGAAGCCGTTATGCCGTGGGGTCGCTTCCCGGGCGCGAACGTGGTGCTGGGCCCCGAGATGAAATCGACGGGCGAGGTCATGGGCATCGCGAGCACGTACCCCGAGGCCTATGCGAAAACGCAGCTCGCCGTGAGCTACGAGCTGCCGAAGGAAGGCACCGTGTTCATTTCGGTATGCGATCGCGACAAGCGTCACATTCTGCCCATCGCGCGCACGATTCAGCGTTTGGGCTTCCGCATTGTGTCGACCGAAGGCACCGCGCGCACGCTGCGTGGCGGAAACGTGCGCTGTGAGGTCGTACGCAAGATTTCCGAGCCGCATCCCAATGTTGGCGACATGATTTCCAATGGCGAAATCGCGCTTATCGTGAATACGCCATATGGTTCGGAAACGCGTGGCGATGGGTACTTCATGCGCACCGAAGCCGTGAAGCATGGCGTGACGTGTGTGACCGCGCTTTCGGGCGCAAGCGCGTTTACGGCCGCGCTTGAAGCGCTTGACGAGAATCCGTATGGTTTGCCGGTAATCGCGCTGCAAGATTTGCCGCAGTACGAGGTGAAGTAAGCGGCAGGCTGACAGGTTAACGGGCTGGCTGGTTGGCTTACTGACTGGCCGGCCGGCCCGCTAATTGATTGGTTGGCTTGTTGCCCGACCTGACCGGTTGCCTGGCTGGCCGCCAAGCGAAAACCCAGATTGCGGCTAAACGCGGGGCGGGCTATGCGGCCGAGCGCGCGGCGAACGTGGTTCGGGGTGTCGAGCCTGGGCGTCAATTAAGGCGGTACGGGGTGCTTTCTCGTGCATGAGCGAACGCTGTCGGCGATGCGGCTACGCTGATCGTTCTCCGTTCGGCGGAGCAAAAGAGCCGCTCGCCTGTCGTGTAGAATTGCAACATCTCTTCCAAAAAAAGGGGCCTTCGGGCCCCTTTTGTGTTCAACGGCTAGAAATTCCCCTATATAGGGGTGTTAACAAACTTGTTACTCTGTCGCACTAAAGTAACAGTGTATAATCTCGCTTTAATTTGACGGTCGCCGAAAGGGCCGTCGCGTGCGGGTTGGCCACGCCTGCGGTGCGCGACGTTCGCTTCGAAGACCATCGTTTCATATTCGGAGTACTATTAACAAAAGAAAGAAGGGGGTTGGTCTCCATGGCGAACGAACCCATCGACAACGACTACTCACTGTCGCGCGTTCCTGAAGGAGCCAAGCAACCGCTCTGGCAAATTCTGATGATTCGTATCGGCGCCATTTGCTGCGTCTCGCAGTTGGTTTTGGGCGCAACGCTCGGCTACGGCATGACGTTCTGGGGCGCTTTTTGGGCAACCATGCTCGGCTCGGTTATTCTGCAGGTCGTAAGCTGGGCACTCGGCACCGCGGCCGCTCGCGAAGGCCTTTCGACGAGTTTGCTGTCTCGCTGGTGCGGCCTCGGCAAAAATGGTTCAGCTATTTTGGGTGGCGTCGTTGCCATTTCGATGGTCGGCTGGTTCGGCGTTCAGAACTCCGTGTTCGCTGAAGGTATGCTTTCTATCACCGGCGTGCTGAATTTCCCCATTTGGGCAATCATTACCGGCTTGGGCATCACGCTTCTGGTCATCGCCGGCATTCGTTGGATTGCCCGCTTCGCTACCGTGTTCGTGCCGCTGTTCATTGCTGCCGTTGTTATTTCTGCTGCAATTGTGCTGCAGGACCACAGTCTCATCGAATTCCTCAACTCGCCGCATCCCGGTCCCGAGTTGACGTTCGGCACGGCTACTACCATGGTCGCTGGCGGCTTCATCGCGGGCGCTATTTGCACGCCCGACTACGCGCGCTATCTGAAGAATGGCACCCAAGTGTTTTGGATGACCCTCATCGGCACTTTCGTGGGCGAGCTCGGCATGAACCTGCTTGCCGTTATTCTGGCTCACGCAACCGGCACCGACAACGTGACCGACATCATGATGGCGACTTCGGGTGTTTTGGGCGTGATTATCGTCGTCGCTTCCACCGTCAAGCTCAACGACATGAACCTGTATTCGTCGGGCCTTGGCGTTGCCACTGCCATTAATGCACTGTTCAACGTGAAGATTAACCGCAACGTCATGACTTGGACGCTCGGTATCATTGGCACGCTGCTTTCCGTTATCGGCATCATCAACTACTTCACGAGCTTCCTGACGCTGCTCGGTGTTGCCATTCCGCCTGCGGCTGGCATTATGGTCATCGATTACTTTATCCTGAAGCGCAATCGTGGCGTTCTGGAGAAAACCCGCCCGTCGGGCAAGCTTCCTCAGAAGGTTGAGAAGTGGAACCCCATCGCGCTTACCGTGTGGGCGCTCGCGTTCTGCGTGGGCGAGGGCTCCTCGATTCTGGCTATTGGCATTCCGGGCCTGAACTCGCTCATCTTCGCCGGCATTGTGTACTGGGGCGCTATGACCATTTACAAGTCGGTCAAGAAGGTCGACGTGGTGAAGTTCAAGGAAACCGATCAGATTCTGTAGTTGAACTGCGCTGCGAAAACTGCATAGATTCGCGATTGAAAAGGGTCGGCTTCGTGCCGGCCCTTTTTACTGGGAAGGGTTGGGCTTCGCGTCTGGCTTTTTGTTGGGAAGGGTCGGAATTGTGCGTGGCCCTTTTTGTTGGAAGGGGCTGGAATGAACCGCCTCCCATTTCTGCAAAGGACCCCGTTTCCTGAACGGCAAAAGAAGTGAATCAAGCGGCCCGGCTGAGCCTGTACTCGACCGGGCTGCTTCCGTCCA
>NZ_CDRRGL010000055.1:0-12059 GCF_977041755.1 Slackia sp. | reverse complement strand
TCGATCCGTTGTTGATATAGGGAAATCCCAGTTCGCTCGCCCATTGCGGATACAACTTCGCGCCTTCTACGTTATAGCGCGCCTTACGGGTGCCGGGCTTCGGATCGTAACCCGCATGCACGATTCCGCTGTTTGCACGCGTGGCGCCATCGGCCACATCGAGTCCGGCCTCAAACACTGCAACTTTCAATGCGAAACGGGCGCATTCGCGAGCCACGCAACAGCCCGCAACGCCCGCTCCCACAATAGCGACATCCACTTCGCGCATGGAGCCCTCCTAGCGACGGTAACGGCATAATGCTACATCAGTGAACTTTTTTCCGCGACACCGTTGGGCGAATTTGGTCAAATGGAAGAATGGGCGTTGGGGCGCTACAGCGTCTCGTTGCGCTCGAAGAACGCCGCAGCGTTTTCGAAGCAAATGGCATTGGCGATTTCGGCGCCGAATTCATGCGCGAACAGCGTATGCAGCTCGCCTACGCGCTGCGCAGGCTCGAGCCAACTCGGCACATCGCAGCCGTCATAATCGCTGCCAAGAGCGATAGTGTGCTCGCCGCCGAGTTTCAGGAAATGGTCGATGTGGAACAACACGTCATCGCGCGTAGGATCGGCGCCGTCTTCTCGCACGAAATCTCGGCAGAAATTGAAGCCCACAATGCCGCCGCGGTCGGCGAGCGCGCGGAACATATCGTCAGTAAGGTTGCGCGGGTGGCCGCACACGGCGCGCGAGTTCGAATGCGACGCCGCGAACGGGCGTGAGCTCGCCTTCACCACGTCCCAGAAGCTCGTGTCGTTCAAATGCGACACATCAACCACCATGCGGCGCTGCTCCATAGCGCGCACCACCTGGGCGCCGAACGTCGAAAGCCCATCGGTCGTAACATTGCCCGACGCGATGGCGTTTTTGCCGTTCCACGTGAGCGTGAGCATTTTCACGCCCGCGTCGGCAGCTGCGTGCAGGCGATCGAGCGAACCCTCGATGAATGAGCCGCCTTCGACCGCGAACATGCCAGCGCATTTCCCATTATCGACAATGCCGCGAATATCGCGAGCGTCGTGCACCTGTTCAATGAGCGCCGCATGCTCGGCAAGCTGAGACTGGAAGAAATCGTGCACGGCGCAGAAAACCTGCCAGCCCCAATCGGCCGGCATATGGTCGGGAATGAACGCCGCGAAGCACTGGCACCAGGCATACTGGGCCTTCGCCATGCGATCGAGCGCGATATGGCAATCGTTGCTCGCGAGCGAAGACATGCGCGCATCAGGAATCGCAGCGTCTTGCTCCATGAAGCCAGCGTCGGGAAACGACTTATGCAGGGCGAGCCTATCGAGCGTGTCGCAATGCAGGTCGAAAATATAAGTCGGTGCGGTTTCAAATGGCATAGTTGCTCTCCTTTGCTCGATGCGGCCGAACGGGCAAGATGCTGCTCGGTGCACCGCTCGGCGCCGGCACCCCGCATTGGTGCGTTCGTTCAATCATCGGACATGATAGCCCCGTTTTTCAACACGGCGAGCTTTTTTCCGAAGCGACGGGCGCCACGCGGCTCATGAGAATAGCTCGCAGGCAAACTCCCCTGGCGAAACCAGCATGCCACTCGATGTATAGCGGCGGGTTCCCAACACTATGAGCGCTCCATGAGCACGCCGCCTGATTGGCCGGGGGCCCAACACCACCACACCGCTCCACTCGCAGGCGAAAGCCTTCAGCGCAATTGGCGAGACGGACCCATGGAGCCTCTCAACGCGTTCGGCTCACTCGCAAGCGCAGCGACCAACGCGCCGCCTGGCACGCAGGCAGACTCTTTCGGAGCAATTGGCACGCCGTTTGCCTACAGGGCCTTTCAGCACGTTCGCCTCGCTCAAAAGCCCGGCAAGCAGCGCGGCCTCCTACGTTCCGGGCCCTATCCACTGCGAGGGCTCTCGTTTTGTCCCAATTTCCCTTTTTCTGGCACAAATTTACGGTTGTGAACGATGACGGATGTCTCAGGAAGAGCCTTCCGTACCTTAGGAATTCCGTGAACTGGGGTTATGCATTTTTCCAAACACGATGGAGCTCATGAAATCGTTCACAACCGCAAATTTGTGCCAGGAAATCGTTTTTCGGGACCAAAATCAGAATTTGGCTCCGAATAGCTCGCAGCTGCTTGACCCCCGAGCAAACCACGGCCATGCGACCGGCCCGAACCGCCCGCGCCCGATCGGAATCGCATGGCCAAGGCCGCTCGATTCTGGCCGATCGATTTATCCGATCGACTCGAACCATCCAATCCGAATCAAGATGCCCGACCTAGACCAAAGCAAAGTGCCCAGCCCGTGCCGAAGGCTCCGAATCAGGCTACTCAACCTAACGCCCGGCCTGACCGTTCGCTCCGCTCTCCCGACCCACTCGTTCGGGTCGCTTACCGAACACGGCCCCCTCTGCCCGACTCTTCCATCCCGAATCTTTCGGCCTGGCCACGCGGCTTGGACCGAATCGACCAGCTTGCTTGAATCGAACCGTTTGCCTGGTCGAGCCGAACCGCCCAGCCTGCGCCAAAAACCCGGCCCAAACCGTTTAACTCTGTGTTACTCAACCTGAGCGAGCCACGCCGCATATTCGTCAAGCTTTCCCGCCATCATTTTCGCGCAGCGTTCCTGGATGGCCTTCGTTATGGGGCCTGGCTTTGGACCCGCTTTTCCAGGCTTGCCTATCGTGCAGCCGTCAATCGAAGAAACCGGAATCACGCCACGCACCGCATCGCACAAGAACAGTTCGTCGGCAATGCAAAGATCGGCACGCGTCATGCGTTCTTCAACGATAGGGACATCGAGATCCATGGCAAAGTTGATCACGGTGTCACGCTCGACTGACTCGCGGACACCACACGCGAGGGGCGGCGTGGAGAGCACGCCATCGCGTACGGCAAACACGGTTTTGCGTGCACCGGAGCATACGTCGCCCGCTTCGTTCAGAAGAATCGGCTCGTCAAAGCCACGCTGCCTCGCCTCGCGCAAGGCGAATGCCGCATTCGCACGAGACGCGGCAAGCTCTGCTTGCGGCGGCAACGCGTTGTTCGAAATCGCACGCCACGAGGAGATTCCCGCGGTGGCCACTTCGGAATCGGAGCACGATAAACCGCGCTCGCCCGAATGAGCGCCTTCGCCATCGCGGAATGACCCGTCGGCGCCGGGAAGCGAGTCGCCGCAACCGGAGCACGCATCGCTTCCTGCGGAAATCGATTTAGCCTCGCCCGAAAACGGCATGCAGAATATGGCAACGCTCGCCCGTCCGCCCAAAGGAAGCGAGCCGTCGATTGGAGCCGCGCCGCCGAAATACGCGATGAAACGCACAATACCTTCGTCGCACCCGTTGGCTACACTCGCCTTCGCGACCTTAAGAGCGGCTTTTGCGAGCTTGCCCGAGGTGTGCGGCAGTTCGATGTGCGCGATTTTCGCCGAACGTTCGAACTGCTTTACATGGTCGTCCACACGAAACACGAAGCCGCCGCGCTCGTTTTTGAACAAGAGGGCATCCTCAAGCACGACCATACCGTCCATAAGTGAAGCACACGAAATCGCGCACGTTGCCTCGGCAGCCGCCACAAATTTGCCATCGAGCCATATGGTTTTCGTTTCCACGGAATTCCTTTCGAAGCATAAAAAATGGACGGCCACAGAACGGTCAAGCAGGGCGGCACTCGCTCGGAGCATTGCCCGCAATGCGGACAGGTCCCGAGGGTTGCCAATCAGGCGCCTTCGGAAAGCCGCCCGACCCGTCTCGCCTCCAAAGGAGCCCGAGGGTGTTGCTGTGCCCCGAAGGGCCCGGGCCGGGGTTTTGTCGAACCGCTCCGACGTTATTCGCCGTATACGTTGTCGAGCGCAGTATGATCCCACTTCACAGGGGCGCCGCATTCCTGAACACTGCGAATTGCAAGCACTTCCATGGCGTCGACCACGACCATGCCGTGCGATTTCGCGGGCGCATTAATCACAGAAAGCTCGGTGCAGCCCAGAATCACGCTGTCGCACCCTTGCTCACGCAAATGGGCGCTCACCTCGTCGAACGCGCGCATGTTTGCGGGGCGGCCACGCTTCACGTCGTCGTAAATAATGCTCATGACCTTCGCCTGATTTTCGGCATCGGGCAGCACCGCTTTCAGACCATATGCCTCGAGCTCGTTTTGCAGCACGCGCGCGTGCCCCGTGCCATCGGTCGCCATGATGCCCACGCAGCGCTTGCCCGCAAGAGCCAAATAGCGCGCCGTTTCGCGCGGCATGTGCACCAGATGCGCCGTTTGCAGACCAGCCGACCATTCGTCGCTGCGATAATGCCCAGTCACACACGGAGTGGCGAGCACCTCGCATCCCAAATCTTCCAACTCAAGCGCAGCCTCGTGCAACGGCGGCAAATACGACTCATCGCTTTTACCCAAAATAAACGCCGTGCGATCAGGCGTTTGCGGACGATTCAAAATGGTGATATCGAGATGGTCCTGATCGGTTTCCGCCTCGGTAAGGTCGATAACGCGCGCAAACAGGGTCGCCGTTGCCGCCGGACCCAATCCGCCAATAATTCCGAGCTTCTTGTAATTCTCGTTGCCCATACGAAGCCTCTTTTCCTACCGTTTGGCGGTTTGCTGCGCTTTCGCGCCGCTCGCCCGCCCAGCTTCCTCGGTTTGCTGCCATGAATTATAATCCGCAAGGTTTCAATGCCATTGCAACAGTAAAGATACGGTAAGGAATCCATGGACCCCATAACGCTGCTCATCGTGTGCCCGCTTGTGTTTCTGGCGATGCTCGTCGACGCCATTGCGGGAGGCGGCGGGCTCATCTCGCTCACTGCGTACCTGGTAGCCGGCCTGCCGCCGCACGTCGCGCTGGGCACCAACAAGGTTTCGAGCGCCATTGGCACCGTCGTTGCGACGGCCCGCTTCGCAAAAAGCGGCCTCATCAAAATCAAACTCGCAATTCCCGCCGTGATTTTCGCGCTCGCAGGTTCCGCCATCGGCGCGAAGGTTGCGTTGCACACACCCGACGGCGTCATTCAGATGATTATGGTGTTCGCCCTGCCCGTGGTCGCGTTTTTCGTGCTGCGCAAGCGCGCGCTCGACGTGCCCGCCGACGCCACGATCTCCACGAAAAAGCAGATCGCCATCATCGCCATTTCGTCGTTTTTCATCGGCATGTACGACGGCTTCTACGGACCGGGCACGGGCACGTTCATGCTGCTCGCATTCACGGCGGCGGCGAAGCTGCCCGTGCGCGAAGCGAACGGCGAAGTGAAGTGCGCAAACCTCGCGTCAAACGTCGCCGCGCTCGTGACGTTCGCCGCCAATGGCACCGTTTGGTGGGGCCTGGGCCTTATTGCTTCGGCGTTCGCGATTGCCGGTAGCTATGTGGGTTCGGGATTGGTCGTGAAAAACGGCGCAAAAGTCGTGCGCCCCATCATGCTCGTCGTGCTCGCGCTCTTGTTCGTGAAGGTGCTTTACGACCTGGTGTTTTAGAATCGCGATTTTCAAACTCGGGCGAGTTGCACCCTACGGTGCCCCCTTGCAAACCCGATTGATTCCATTTCCCTTCACAAGTCGCGAGCGAAGAAGCCTCGCGAAAACGGCATTTTGCTCGATAAGCCCGCGAGCCCCACGAATTCCAAACCAAAAAAACGGCCGAGGCGGTTCAATATCCGCCTCGGCCGTTCGTCGCTCCGCGGGCAACCGAGCGAATTCGTCTAAACGAAACGCCCGATTGCCTAGATGAAATGCCCAATAAGGAAACCAGCAATCACGCCCACCATGGCCACAAGCACGGTGAACACGCTCACGAGCCAATCGTGGCGGCGGTCTTCTTGACGATGGCGCTCGATTCGCTGAATCTCGGCGCGCTCAGAATCGATGTAGCCCACATAGGAATATCCCTTCGCGAGCACTTCCACCACATAGGGGTTGCCCTCTTTGTAGATGGCACCAATCATGCCCATCTGGTCGAGGCGGCGCATAGCCGCGCCCGCTTCGGTGTCGCGCTTGATGAACGCAAGCGGCGCCTGGCGACCTTCCTGCCTGCGCGCGGTCTCGAGCTGGATAAGCCGGCGAAGAACCTTCTCGTCGTATGTGCTCAGCCTGTCTTGCATGCTCGAAACCTTCCCTATCTCGCTCGCGTGCGGCACCCTTTTCCGCACCCAATAATTACTAAAAGATACGAGCAGTATAGCGCACCGACGCGCGAGCTTCGAAATTCATTGCTTTTCAGCGCAAATCGGCGAGTGCGCGGGGGTTGGTGGTACCCTGATAGCCGTTTAATTCTACGCCAAGGGAGACGGCATGGACCAGGCAAGCCTTTTCGATACTGAAGTGGCCAGCGAAAATGAGAACGCGCTCGGCAAGGGCGACTCGAAGCGCGCGGAAGACGCCGTGGCTTTGACGGAAAACGCAGGTCGAGCTGCGAAAGAAGCGAAGCTATTGAGCAAAGAGGACGTCGCCACCGCCGCCAAGGCGCCCGAACACGCGCAGGCTGCCGCACGTGCGGCCGAGCTTCGCCACTTGCTCGACTACCATGCCTATCGCTATTACGCGCTCGACGCGCCGGAAATCACCGACGCCGCCTTCGACAAGCTACTCGTCGAGCTGCAACGCATCGAGGCAAAGTTCCCCGACCTGGTCACGCCCGACAGCTACACGCAGCGCGTGGGCGGCTACGTGGGCGAGCAGTTCGCACCCGTCACGCATATGGCACGCATGTATTCCATGGACGACGCCATGGACTTGGCCGAGCTCGACGAATGGCTGCAGCGCGCCGAAGACGCGCTAGGCACAGGCAAGGCCGCATACACCTGCGAGTTGAAAATCGACGGCTTGGGCGTGGCACTCACGTATGAAAACGGCGCCTTCGTACGCGCGGCGACGCGCGGCGACGGCACAACCGGCGAAGACGTGTCGCTCAACGTGCGCACTATTCGCGACGTGCCCATGCACCTGGCAGAAGCAGGCCTCGCGCACATGGGCGCCGATCGCAACGCGCGCATCGAGGTGCGCGGCGAGGTCTATATGCCCAAGGGCAGCTTCGCGCGCCTGAACGAGGAGGCCGACACGGAAGGGCGCGCACCGTTTGCGAACCCTCGCAATGCCGCTGCAGGCTCGCTTCGCCAAAAAGACCCGAAAGTCACCGCCAAACGCGATTTGGCCACGTTCCTCTATGCCGTCGCAAGCACTGACCCATTGCACGTGCATTCGCAACGCGAGTTCTTGGACTGGCTGCGCGACGCGGGCTTTTCGGTTAACCCCAACGCAAAACGCTGCACCTCGCCTGCCGAGGTGCATGAGTTCTGCGCGAACGCGCTCGCCCATCGCGTCGACCTCGATTACGATATCGACGGCGTGGTGGTGAAGGTCGACGCGTTCGAGCAACAAGCTGACCTGGGTTTTACCGCCCGCGCGCCGCGTTGGGCCATCGCATTCAAATTCCCGCCCGAAGAAAAGCAGACCGTGCTGCGCGAAATTCGCATTCAGGTGGGCCGCACTGGCGTGCTCACGCCGGTCGCCGAATTCGACCCCGTTACCGTAGCCGGCTCGACCATCGCGCGCGCCACGCTGCATAACATCGACGAGATTCGCCGCAAGAACGTGCGCGTGGGCGACACCATCGTGGTGCATAAAGCCGGCGACGTGATTCCCGAGGTTGTTGGCCCCGTGCTGGAAAAGCGCCCTGCTGGCGCCGTTGAGTGGAATATGCCCGCGCACTGCCCCGCATGCGGCAGCCCTGTGGTGAATGACGAAGGCGAGGTCGCCTATCGCTGTGTGTCGATGGATTGCCCCGCGCAAACCAAGGAGCGTCTGTTGCATTGGGTGAGCCGCGGCTGCATGGATGTCGACGGCCTGGGCGAGGAAATCGTCGACAAGATGCTCGAAGCCGGGCTCGTGCGCGACGTGAGCGATTTCTACAAGCTGAGCGTCGAAGACATCGCCACGCTCGACACAGGTCGCTTCTATTCGGCAGCCAACGCCAAGCGCGGCATCGAGGCGGGCGACCCCATTCCCGTGGGCGCGAAAACCGCGACGAAAATTCACGATGAGCTGGAAAAATCAAAGCAGCAGCCGCTTGGCCGCGTATTGTTCGCCCTGGGCATTCGCCACGTTGGAAAAAGCGTCGGCGAAGTTATCGCCGCGAAATTCCCCTCGATCGACGCACTCATAGCCGCTCAGGAAGAAGACATCGCTGAAATCGATGGCATTGGGCCGAAAATCGCCGCAAGCGTGAAGCAGTTCTTGGCCGTGCCCGAGAACCTTGAGGTCATCGAGCGTTTGCGCTCGGCCGGGTTCCCGCTCGAAGACAACGCAAGCGATGCAGCAGCACGCGCGGCGAAGGAAACCGGCGTTGACGCATCGCTCGCAGAATCGCAGCCGCTCGCGGGACTCACGTTCGTGCTCACTGGCACGCTCGAAAACCGCACGCGCGATGAAGCGGGCGCAGCGCTGAAAGCGCTCGGCGCCAAAGTCACGGGCTCGGTTTCGAAAAAGACGAGCTTCGTGGTGGCTGGAGCGAATGCCGGATCAAAGCTCACGAAGGCCGAAAGCCTCGGCGTCGCCGTGCTTGGCGAGGCCCAGATGGAAGAAGTGCTCGCCACGGGGGTCGCGCCGCAGGCGTAGCGACAGGCATCAGCCCGTCAGCGGCATCGTGCTCGCGCGAGCGTGTCCAAGCGAACGCCACACACCTCGCCCAAGCAAGACGAAGGGGCCGCGAATGCCGTAGGGCCCTCGCGTCTTTGGGGCCCCGCACACGAACGCCGTCATCCAACCAGGCGTCGGCGGCGTTTCGCGCTGATTCATTCCCGCGCGTTGGGCACCCAACGCTTCGCACCCGTGCTTGTTCTTCGATTAATCTCCGAAAAGCCTGTTCAGAAGCCCCTTGCGCTTCCGCTTTTCCTCACGAAGCGCACCTTGGCTCGCCGCGGTGGCCCCAACGGCCGCCGCGTTGCCACCAATTCGAACAATCTCGTAAAGGAAGGGCGATTTCACGTAACGCACTTCGACAGGCGTCGCATGCACGGTGCTCTCGCTCGACAGGTGCACGCTCGGGCTCAGCGGCGCAACCACATGGGTGTCTCGCTTCTCGTCGAACACGACGGCAGCCGCGCGGCCCGTTTGCCCGTTCACGGCAATGCGCACCTGTTCGCCCTCGCGGCCATCGGAAATCGGGCGGTCGACATAGAATACCGGCACGAGCATGAGCGCCGACTCATGCTTCCTCACCTTGCGCGACCACTGGCGCATGCTGTTCTTGCTGAAGCCGAACGCGCTTTCGGCGTCGTTGCCCGCGATTGAATAGGCGAGCTTGTCGATGACGGCGCTGTCTTTTTGAATCCCTTCGACCGCCACAATGCGGAAATTTCCCTCTTCCATGGCGGGGTCGAACGGCACAACCTTCGAGAAATCCCACGGCTCAAGAAGACCCATGAGAGGCACATCGACGTAGTGCGTTTTGGGATACGGCCAATCGAGCACCTCGTAGTACACGAGCGATTCTTTCTTCATTCCCTTGCCGGGGAACGACACCATCATGCGCAAATCGGCAAGCGCGACGGGGATATACATGAGCACCATCTGGCTTCGAATGGCCTCTTCAACCGCGTGGCCGGCGAACACCTCGGGGTACTGCCGCACGAGTTGAAGGGCATTCGCCCGGGCTTGCTGCTCGGAAATGCTGCATGGAATCGCCTGCTCAGGAACGTATTCCGCACCGGTTCCCATCGTAAGGCGCTTGCTGAACTTACCAGGCTTGAGCAAATCGCCCGCGCCGATTTTATTGCCGCACGAAGGGCACTCGAACACGCTCTGGGTCGACTCGCCCTCAAACGCGGCACCGCAGAAGGGGCACGGAATGCTCACGTGCGTCGCCTGCCCAAGCTCTTCGGCGGTTCCTCGGTCTTCTTGGAAAAGCCACTCGAGCAGCGACGAGTTGCGCCAGTAAGGCTCGAAATAGTACCAATCGGCATCTTTCGCAGGCTCAAGCTGCGATACGTGAGTCAGCTTCATCAGGCCGTCGACCATCTGAATCGGCTGATGGCGAATGCCAACGGTGTCCGCCGGCTGCTGCCCGCCAGCCTCCCACGGCACGCTCGTTCCGCAATATGCGCAATCGAAGCATCGCGTCGCCTGGTGGGAATACATAGGGCCGCCGCAATTTTGACACTTGATGGCGAACATCTCTTCCATGGCCTGGCCTCCTTTGCGTGGGTTGCTGCCTTACAGCATGCAGCAACGCCCGCATTCGCGGCAGACCCCCATGGCCCAAATTTGCGCGCTATTCCTGATGAAAAGGCTAGCTTGGCGAAGGCGCCCCTACCAAAGCGTATTCGTGCGATCGCGCCCAATGGGCAGGCTGAACACGATGGTGTCGACGGCATGCACAATGGCGAACAAGCCCAGGAACAGGCCAATCGAGGAAGGGAACACGCAAATAAGCACGCCGAGCACGATTTCAGCGATGCCGGAAATGCCAACCATGGAACCAAGGCCTGCGCCCACCAGGAAAAACGGGCGTGCCGCGACAAGCTGAACAACGCCGAAAAGCACGACGCCAATGCCGAAAACCCACGCGATCGTCGCCATACCAACCGCGGGGAACATGAGCAGCAGCACACCGAGCAGCACGATCATGGCGCTGAAGAACAGGTTCCATACGCTTTGCGAAAACAGCGTGTTGCGATAGCGCACATACGAAGCAACGCCAATGCCACCAGCGACAATCACGCACACGGCGATAATCGCAGAAATGCCCATGAGCACCTCGAACGGGCAGAACACGCACACAAGGCCGAACACCAACATCAGCACGCCCGAAAGCAGTTGCATCCAATTGACCGACCCGCCCTTTCGGCCGGGGCGGAACTCGCTGCTCGAATCGAGCACCTCTACTTGAATGTTGTCGTTTGCCATCGCAGCCTCCTTACGCTCAAGCCACTTATTTGGCATGGTTCGAGTATGTGACCAATTCCCGTCGCACGCACGAGTTTTGCGCAGGTTGTTTCCAAATCGAATACATCGGAAACCGAAGCGCGAAATTCGAGGGGCCCGTGCAACGATCGGATAAAACAGGCCTCTCCAAGCAAAAAGAGCAAAGGCCGAATCGCCGCATTGGGGAAACCTCATCGGCGATCGCACGCCGCGTCACCAAAAGGCAGTCAAGCTGATGAATCGTCGCGTTTGCCAACTTCTACAGTTTCCTGTCGAGCGCACGAATAGCATGCGGAAGGTGCGCGAGCACGTCTTCCGTCGTCACGCACAGCTCGGCAGAATCGGCAGCGGCAAGCACACCGGCGCGGGCGTGCACGAACGCGCCCAAGGCGCAGGCATCTTTGGGTTCCATGCCACGTGCGAGCAGTGAGCCAATTGAGCCTGCGAGCACGTCGCCCGTTCCCGCCTTCGCGAGCGCCGGCGTGCCGCACGTAAGCACGAGCACATCATCGGCGCTTTCCTCATTGCCGTCGGCGATATAGGTATCGGGGCCTTTCAGCACGCATATCACGCCAAAGGCCCTTGCAATAAGCAGTGCGTCAAACGCCGCCGCCGGGATGCCTTTCTTTTCGCAACGAGCGCTCGATGCCTGGACTTCTTCAGTATTGAGCGTTGCAAGAATGCGGTCGGCCTCGCCCCTATGCGGGGTAATAACCGTAGAAAGCCCCGCGACGAAGCGCTCGCGCAGCGTGGAAGCGCCCTCGTCGGTTGCAAGCGTCGCAAGCCCGCCGCCATCGACAAGCACGGGCGCCTGTGTGAGCCTAAGCACATCGAGCACCGTTGCCTTCGCCGCATCGCTTACGGCAAAGCCGCTTCCTACGACAACGGCGCACGGGCGCCCCTCGCACGCCGCATGACGATGCTCCACAAACGTGTCAACGGGTTGGCAGACGCACGACGGCTGCACCACGCGCAGCGCGGCAGCGGTCTCGAAGCTTGTGTAGGCGCGAACATAGCCTGCGCCCATGCGCGTCGCAGCCATTACGGCAAGCACACCCGCACCTGCATAAATCGGGTCGCCCACGACGAGTTCACACAAACCGCGCGTGTACTTGTTGTCGTCGGGAAGAAGGC
>NZ_CDRRGL010000054.1:0-12119 GCF_977041755.1 Slackia sp. | reverse complement strand
GGGCATTGCCGATGTGGATATTGTCATACACCGTGGGGCCGCACACATACATGCGCACCTTGCCTGGCTCGATAGGCTCGAACTCTGCCTTTTTATGGGTTTGGGAGCTGTAGATTTGCACGATTCCTCCTGGTTATTCTGAATCCGACGCAACGTCGGGAGTGGTTTTCGCGGGGCCTCCGATAGTTTTGCCTTGCGCCTGAGCCGCAAGCAGCGTTTCCAGGCGAGCAACACGCGCCTGGAGTTCGACGACGTCGGCAGTCGTGGGGTCGGGCAGGCATTCGCGACGAGCGGCGGCGTTTTTCTCTTCCTGCTGCACGAGTTTGCCGTTGCGCACCACAACGCGCGCAGGAACACCGACCACGGTGCAATTCTCAGGCACGTCCTCGACGACAACCGCGCCGCCACCGACCTTCGAATTGTCGTGAATGGTGATACTGCCAAGAACCGCCGCGTTCACGCCCACCATAACGTTATTGCCGAGCGTGGGGTGACGCTTGCCGCTTTCTTTGCCCGTGCCGCCGAGCGTGACACCCTGATACAGCGTGACGTCATCGCCGATTTCGCACGTTTCGCCGATAATCACGCCCATGGCGTGGTCGATGAAGAAACGACGGCCGATTTTCGCGGCGGGGTGAATTTCCACGCCCGTCATAAAACGGGTGAACTGGCTCGAAATGCGCGCCAAACTTTTCAGGCCATGGTTCCACAGCCAATGCTCAACAACATGGCTCCAACGAGCATGCAGGCCCGGATACGTGAGCCAAATGATGAATTTACTTTGCGCGGCAGGGTCGAGACGCTTAACGTTGTTCACGTCTTCGGCGATGGTTTTAAAGATATTCACGATAGGTTCCTTCGATGTTAGGAGCAAATGCGGTTACGGAAGCGCCCCTAGCAACATCGTTTCGAAAGCAAGGCCACGGCCTGAGCCGAAATGCCCTCCTCGCGACCCTCGAAGCCCAAATGCTCAGTGGTGGTGGCCTTTACGCCCACCTGGTCGACGTCGATACCCATAGCATGGGCCAAGTTCTCGCGCATTTGATCGCGGAAAGGCGAGAGCTTGGGGGCCTGCGCCGAAATAACGCTATCGACATCGACGATATCGAAACCGAGTTCGCGCACGTGGTTCGCAACGCACGACAACAGCACCATGGAATCGGCGCCCGCATACGCCGGGTCGGTATCGGGGAACAGTTTGCCGATATCGCCCGCACGCGCAGCACCGAGCAGCGCGTCGGAGATGGCATGCGCAAGCACGTCGGCATCGGAATGTCCCAAAAGCCCCTGATGATGTGGAATGTCGACACCACCCAGAATAAGTTTGCGGCCTTGCGCGAATGCGTGCACATCGAAGCCGAGGCCCACGCGCATATTCATAGCGTTCGTCACGAGTAATCCCTTCGTCTTAGACGAAATCGTAATGTTCCGAACGATTATAGCCCACTTCAACGCAACGAAGTTTGCGGCAGGCGCAAGAAGGAAAACCCCTTCCGATGAGCACAAGATGAGGCAGCTTAGTAGAATGAAAGCGTCTTGGGCTTCTCTACTCGCGCCCCATGTGGCGCTTGGGACGAGAAGCCTATCCCTTCAAGAGCCATGCGCCCTATAAAAATGGGGCAGGGAACTTGCCCCTGCCCCATTTCAGCTGATTCACTAGTCGGGCTGAACTCCCAGGCTCATGTTCAACATGGCGTAATCTTCTGGGACGGTAAGCTTGATGTTGCTGCGCTTGCCTTCCACCACGAGCACCTTGCCGCCCAATCGTTCGATGAGCGACGAGTCATCGGTGCCTACGAAGCCCTCCGAGAGCGCCGACGCGTGCGCGCGACGATACACGCCCGCACGGAACACCTGCGGCGTTTGCGCGTTCCAGAACACGCGGCGGTCGGGGGTTCCTACAATGCAACCGTTTTCGACCACTTTGAGCGTGTCAATCGAAGGCGTGGCGACAATCGCGCCATCGGCGTCGAGCGTGCCTTTGAGCGTGTTGATGGTATGCGCGATAAGCTCTGGGGCGATGAGCGGGCGGGCACCATCGTGCAGCACCACGTACTCATATTCCTCCGACGCGTATTCCAGACCCGAGAACGCGCTTTCCTGACGCGTGGCGCCCGCCGGGGCCATCGTGATAGGCGTCACAAACGGGTACGGGTCAATGGCGCAACTGCGATATTCCGCAATGCGTTCTTCAGGGCACACCACCACGATTTCGCCCACATCTTCAACCGCATCGAACGCCGCAATCGACCAGGTGAGCATGGGACGTCCAGAAATCTCGACGAGCTGCTTGCCGCCCTCGTGGCCGAAACGCTCGCCCGAGCCGCCCGCCAAAATAATGGCAGCCGTCTTCGGGCTCTTCGACACCTTGCCCGAAAAATGCACCGTTCTCGCGCCCGTTTCGCTCAAATCGAGACGCGCCGCCGCATCTTCGGCGACTTCAACAAGCGCCGTAGGCACAAACACCGGGTCGATAACTCCAAACTCGGCTGCACCTCCCACGGTTCTCACATTCTCCGGTGCGCTCATGGGCTCCCCTTTCATGGCTTTAACAACAAAGGGGCGTCCACAGACGCCCCTCGCATGGCGCCGCCGCGAAGGCAGCGCCTTATGGTTCGTTAATCAGCCGCGCCGTCGCTCGACACGCCGCCACCGTGGCTTGGCGCCCCGGCATGCGACAAATCGAACTGCGGCAGCAACGATTCTGCTTCGTGTGCAATGCTATCACGTTTTCGCGGCGCGGGAATCGCCCCTGTGCCAGGCGTAAAAGTTAGCTCGCCATCTTTCACATCGACATCAATAACCGAGCCTGCATGCCACGTGCCGGCAAGCAGCTGCTCGGAAATAGGATCTTCGAGCAGACGCTGAATCGCTCGACGCAACGGACGAGCGCCCATCGTGGTATCGGTGCCTTCCTTAGCCACAAGCGCACGGGCCTCAGGCGTAAGATTGATGGTCATATCCATGGCGATGAGGCGATCGCGCAGGTCGGCAACCATGAGGTCGACGATTTGGGCAATCTGCTCTTCAGTAAGGCTCTTGAACACGATAATCTCGTCGAGGCGGTTCAAGAACTCGGGCCTGAAGAGCTTCTTCATCTCGCTCATCACGCGGCTCTTGATTTCCTTATCGGAAAGGCCCTTCTGCGAATCGGGCGTGAAGCCAAGCGGCGCGGTTTCGGCGATTTGGCGAGCGCCCACATTCGAGGTCATGATGATAACCGTGTTGCGGAAGTCGACCGAGCGGCCCTGCGAATCGGTAAGGCGGCCTTCCTCGAGAATCTGCAGCAAGATGTTGAACACATCGGGATGCGCCTTCTCGATTTCGTCGAACAACACGACCGAATAAGGACGCTGGCGAACGGCCTTGGTAAGCTGGCCGCCTTCGTCGAAGCCCACATAGCCCGGAGGCGAACCGACCAGGCGGCTCACGCTGTGCTTCTCCATGTATTCCGACATGTCGTATGTGATAAGCGCGTCTTCGGTGCCGAACAAAAACTCAGCGAGCGCCTTGGAAAGCTCGGTTTTGCCCACGCCCGAAGGGCCGAGGAAAATGAACGAGCCGCTGGGGCGCTTCGGATCTTTCAAGCCAGAACGGCTGCGGCGAATGGCCTTCGACAGGGCCGTTACAGCCTCTTCCTGGCCGATGATGCGCTCATGCAGCACGCCTTCCATACGCAAAAGCTTGTCGGCTTCGGCTTCGGTAAGGTTGCTCACGGGCACGCCCGTCGACATGCTCACTACGTCGGCAATTTCAACCTCGGTGATATTGGCGAGTTCCTTGTCGCTTTCCTCGGAAAAACGCTTTTCAGCTTCGGCGCGCTGCTCCTCAAGCTGCTTTTCCTCGTCGCGAAGCTGCGCGGCGCGCTCAAATTCTTGCGCCGATGCCGCCTCTTCCTTGTCAAGGCGAACGCGGCGAAGCTCGTCATCGAACTTGCGAATCTCATCGGGCAGCGTGCGATTGCGAATGCGCATGCGCGCGCCAGCCTCGTCGAGCACGTCGATCGCCTTGTCGGGCAGGAAGCGATCTTGAATATAACGCGAAGACATAGAGACGGCGGCCTGCAGCGCCTCGTCGGAATAGCGCACGTGATGATGCGCCTCGTAGCGGTCGCGAAGGCCGTCGAGAATGCGCAGAGCCTGCTCCTCGCTCGGCTCTTTCACGTTCACCGTTTGGAAACGACGGGCGAGTGCGGAATCTTTCTCGAGATGCTTGCGGTATTCCTCGGTAGTGGTGGCGCCAATTACCTGCAGCTCGCCACGAGACAGCGGCGGTTTCAGGATGGCGGCAGCGTCGATGGAGCCTTCGGCAGAGCCCGCGCCAATGATGGTATGCATTTCGTCGATGAACAAAATGATGTTGCCGTCTTTGACGACTTCCTTAATGACTTTCTTCAGACGCTCTTCGAACTCGCCGCGGTATTTGCTGCCTGCGACCAGCGCAGACACATCGAGGGTAATCACGCGCTTGCCCGAAATGATATCGGGCACCTGATCGGCCACAATGAGCTGAGCCAGGCCTTCGACAACGGCGGTTTTGCCTACGCCAGGCTCGCCGATAAGCAACGGATTGTTCTTCTGGCGGCGCGAGAGCACTTGCATCACGCGTTCGATTTCGGCCGCACGGCCAATAACCGGATCGAGCTTGCCCGCCTTGGCCTTCGCAGTAAGGTCGGTGCCGAACTGCTCGAGCATGCTCTTCTCGCCATGGGGCTCACCGCCGAAAAACGGCATGCCCGCAGCCACGGGCGTCGGCTGATCGACCAAGTCGTTGAGTGCGGAACGAACTGCGTCGATTTCGACGCCGAGCTTCGCCATCGCATCGATAGCACCGCCCTCGCCTTCACGCACAATGCCGAGCAGCAAATGTTCGGTAGAAATATAGCTTTGACCCATTTGCATAGCTTCACGCAGCGCATTTTCCAGCACGCGCTTGGTGCGCGGCGTGAACGAGATGTTCGCGCCCGCTTCGGCTTCTTGCTCGCCTTCGGCCATGCCGGCGACGACCTCAAGAGCCTTCTCGTACGTTATGCCCACGCGTTCGAGAGCCTGCGCAGCAATGCCGTCAGGCTCTTTCGCCAGGCCAAGCAGCAAATGCTCAGTGCCCACATGCGGGCGTTTGAGCGCAGCGGCTTCTTCCCTGGCAAGCACAAGGACATGTCGCGCCTTGTCGGTAAATTTATCGAATGCCATATACGGTCCATTTCTGTAGAGGTTGCTGAATGTATGCTAGCACTCATTCACAATGAGTGCCAAAGCTTCACATGCGCGATACCTTCTTGTTGACAATCAATTGGGCTTCTAGTTTGACGGTTCTGCCCTTCATTCAGGAAGAAATTCCAGCAAGCATCACCAACAAATCTTTCGCTTTACCTCATCTGGCTCGGCGGTTCCGTCCCTGGTTCCAGCTCGGTCAAGTCCCGCTCGCGACGAACAGCACATTAAGTGCTGTTCTGCTCGTGCGGAATCTACTGAAACCAGAGACGAAAAAGGCCGCCCTCGCGGACGGCCTTTGATTGTTAGTAGAGCTTTGCGCCAGCGGGAATCGCGCTGTCGAGCTGCAGCAGATTCAAGCGCTCCTCGCCATTCTCTTCATGGATGGCAGAAAGCAACATGCCGCACGAATCGATGCCCATCATCTTGCGCGGAGGCAGGTTCGTGATAGCCACGAGCGTCTTGCCCACCAGGTCTTCGGGTTCATAGTCGGCATGAATGCCCGAAAGAATGGTTCGTTCGACATCGGTGCCATCGTCGAGCTTGAACGCCAGAAGCTTCTTCGACTTCTTCACGGCCTCGCACGCCTTCACCTTCACCACGCGGAAATCGTTCTTGCTGAAGGTTTCGAAATCGACGAATTCCTCAAACAAGGGCTCGACGGTAACCTTCGAGTAGTCGATGGTCGGAATCATCGAGCTGACAAACGGGCTTGCCGTAGCGGCATCCTGCGCCTCTTTGGCGGCCTTCGCGCCACTCTTCGCACCAGCCTCGGGCTTCATGTGCGGGAACAACAGCACGTCGCGAATGCTCGCGGAGTTGGTGAGCAGCATGACCACGCGGTCGATGCCAATGCCAATGCCACCCGCAGGAGGCATGCCATATTCCAGGGCGCGCACGTAGTCTTCGTCATATTCCATGGCCTCATCGTCGCCGCCGGCCTTTTCGACCATTTGGGCAGCAAAGCGCTCGGCCTGGTCAACCGGGTCGTTAAGCTCGGAGAACGCGTTTGCGTATTCATGGCCAGCGATAACGAGCTCAAAGCGATGCGTAAGACGGGGATCGTCTTCGTAGCGCTTGGCGAGGGGCGAAACCTCGATGGGGTAATCGCACACGAACGTGGGGTTCACGATAGTGTCTTCGCCGAGCTCGTCGTAGATTTCAGCAATGAGCTTGCCTGCAGTCCACTCGGGCTTCACTTCCAGACCCTTGCTGCGCGCGGCTTCGGCCAGAACGTCAACCGGCGTGTCGATAGTGACCTCGAAGCCCAAAACCTCGGAAACGATATCGGTCATAGGACGGCTCGCCCACTCGCCCGACAAATCGATCTGCTGGCCCTGGTATTCAATGACCTCGGGGTTGCCCACCGCGGCATTGGCTGCCTTGATAACGCCCTGAGCGAGCGCCTTCATGCCATCGAGGTCGCTGTAGGCGCGGTAAGCCTCCATGGTAGTGAATTCGGGGTTATGCGTAAGGTCCATGCCTTCGTTGCGGAAAATGCGGCCGATCTCGAACACGCTCTCGAAGCCGCCAACCAGGCAGCGCTTCAAATGCAGCTCAGTAGCAATGCGCAGGTAGCATTCCTGGTCAAGCGCGTTGAAGTGCGTGATGAACGGCTTGGCCGTAGCGCCGCCCTGAATGGTTTGCAGAATCGGCGTTTCAACTTCCATGTAGCCGTCAGATTCCATGTAACGACGGAACGTGGAAAGGATGGTGGAACGCTTGCGGAAGGTGTCGCGCACGTCTTCGTTCACAATAAGGTCAACATAGCGCTGGCGATAGCGGGTCTCTTTGTCAGAGAGACCGTGGAACTTCTCGGGGAGCGGACGCACAGCTTTGGAAAGCAGCGTAAGGGCGCGCGGAGCGATGGAGAGCTCGCCGCGCTTCGTGCGCACGACAACACCCTCGACGTTCACGATATCGCCCAGGTCGAGGTTGCGCAGAAGCTCCCAATCGGCCTCAGACATGTCGTTGATGCGGCAGAAAAGCTGGATGTCGGCCGTGGTGTCACGCACCACGAGGAACATGATTTTGCCCTGGCCGCGCTTGGCCACAATACGGCCGCCGATTTTCACGACGTCCTCGGTGTCTTCACCAGTCGCGAGGTCGGCATACTTCGCGACGATGTCGCGCACGTAGTCGGTCACTTCGGAGTGCTCGGGATATGGGTTCACGCCACGAGCGATGTAGTCTTCGCGCTTGGAAAGACGCAGCGCACGCTCGTCGTTGAGCAGCTCAGGGGCAATGGTGTTTTCGATATCGGTCATTTGAAAACCTCTTCGTTTCCAGATGTGGTGATGAACAAAAGCATTCTATCGCAGGTCAAGCGACAAGTGCGAAAGGTCGCAGATTATACGTCGCTTTCGCACCAAATATAAAAGGGGCAGAGGACAATCCCCTGCCCCTTTCGATGGCGAGTTGGAAAAATCGCATTCGCGCCCGCGGCTCAGCGAGGCAGATTCGTTTGATGGCGAGGCGCTCAAGCCTGGGAGATGCCGCATTCGTGCTCACGACAGCGAGAGCCGGCCGGGTGCCCCATATTGGCCTGAAGGCGAGGCGCCGCGTACTTCGGTACGCAAGCCGAAGCCTGAATGCCAAGATGGGGTGCCCGGTTGGCTCGCAGCGGAGGCTTCATTCGCCGTTCGGCAGAACGGCGAAATCCCTACGAAGCCTGAAAGCGAAAATGCCCGCCGTGTGGCTTAGCAGCGGCAGCAAAGTACGCTGGCCGGAAGGCCAGCGTACTTTTAGTGCTCAATCTTGAGAATCGTCATCTTGATTTCACGGCCGGTGGGACCGATGGCGGTTACTTCGTCATCTTTCTTGTGGCCGAGAAGAGCGGCGCCAACGGGGCTTTCGTTGGAAATCTTGCCCGCAGCGACGTCGGCCTCGGCGCCACCAACGATGGTGAATACGCGCTCTTTTCCGCCCATGTTCACCGTGACAATAGCGCCAACAGTAACTTTGTTCGACTTCTTCGGCGTATCGACGATCGTGGCCTCAGAGAGAATCTGGTTGATCTCGGCGATACGAGCCTCGACCATGCCCTGCTCGTTTTTCGCATCGTCATATTCGGAGTTCTCGGAAATGTCGCCGAATTCGCGAGCAACCTTGATGCGCTCGCCAACCTCGGCGCGCTTCTCGGTTTCGAGGTAATGCAGCTCCTGCTCGAGCTTCTCGCGGCCCTCGGGAGTAAGGATGTAATCGCTACCCATTTCGTGACACCTAATTTCAAAATCGATTCGGCGGCAAAACGCCGCCCTTTTACTAAAACGGGCACGCAATGCGTGCTCGTATAAGAAAACGGCATGTCGGGCTAGCCGACACGCCGCATATTACCTTAAGGGAGATGTGCTACTCTTCTTCAGCCTTTGCAGCAGGCTCAGCAGCTTCGGTCGCATCTTCCGCTTCGGCCTTTTCGGCAGCCTGCTTCTTTGCAGCAGCAGCCTTCTTTTTACGGGGCTTCTCGGCAGGAGCTTCTTCCTCAGACGCGTCCATTTCCTTCTTGGCGCTTCCCATGCCATCGCGCAGGTTTTTCACCGTGCGGCCAAGCGCGGAACCAAGCTTCGGAAGGTTCTTGGGGCCAAAGATAAGCAGAGCAACGGCCAGAATGATGAGGAGCTCAGGAACTCCAAGACCAAAGATTTTCATGCAAGCCTCCAAGTTGTGGGGCCCGACCAATATGGCCGGAAAACAAAAAAGCTGGTGCGATTAAATGGTCGGGACGACAGGATTTGAACCTGCGGCCTCTGCGTCCCGAACGCAGCGCTCTACCAAACTGAGCCACGTCCCGACTTCTCGCAAACAGCGGGCTATATGTTAACACACGCGCCGAACAATGCAAGCACTTTTTTCGACTTCATGCACGGCTCTTAGCGAAAAAGGCACCGACCTGGGTCGATGCCTTTCAATTCTCGCTTAGTACCAGCGCAAGGCGCAGTAGAAGGGGTTGTACCACGAAAGCGAGCTGTAGCACACCACTTCGCCCGGCTGAGGGGCATGAATGTATCCGCCGCCGCCCGTAGCAATTGCCACATGGCTGCCGCATGCGTACACGTCGCCCGCCTGAGCCTCAGAAACCGAGCCCGTCCACTGGGCGGAGGCGATTTGATCCCATGTCGTACGGCCAATCCAAATGCCCGCGGCACGCTTCCAGCAGCCAGACGTCAGGCCGGAGCAGTCAAGGCCCGAACCCCATGCCGTGCCGCCCCATACGTAGGGCACGCCGAGCTGGCTTTGCGCAGCGGCCACGACCGAGCCGCCGTAATTGTTCGAACCGCCACCCGAAGATGAGCTGCTGCTCGACGACGAGCTGCTTCCCGAAGACGAGCCGCCGCCATTGTCAGATGCGCTACCACTCGTCGCGCTATCACTCGAACTGCTGTCGCTGGATGCAGAGCTATTGGAGGCGCTACTCGAGGTGTTGCTAGAAGCGGAAGCAGCTTCGGCCTGGGCGGCAGCCGCAGCAGCGGCCTCTTCCGCCGCCTTCTGAGCCGCAGCCTCTTCCTCGGCAAGCAGTTCTGCTACTTGGGAATCGAGTGAGTCAACCTCGTTTTGGTACTGCTGCACAAGCTCTTCGGCCTGCTTCTGCGCAGCATCGGCCTCTTCGACCTTCTGCTGGGCGATATCGGCCTGGTTGGCATATTCCTGCTTTTGAGCCTCGTTGTCGGCGCGAAGATTCTTAGTCTGCTCGACCATCTCGGAATCTTTTTCATTCAGCGAGGTGAGCGTATCCCAGTTCTTCGCGAAATCGTCGAAAGAATTCGAGCCCAGAATAACGTCGAGGAACGTGGTCTGGCCGTCGCGATACATGTTGCGAGCGCGCTTGGAAAGCTTATCTTGAAGCTTGTCGATTTGCGCGTTGTTATCGTCGATTTTAGTTTGGCACTCGTCCATCTTGGAGACTGCCTCGTCGTGCTCTTGCACGGCTTGGTTGTAATTCGCGGATGCAACACCGAGCTGCTCGCGCATAGAATTCAGCTTTTGACGAGCTTCGTCGGCCTGAGCCTGCACATCGGCAGACGTAGGATCGGCGAAGGCATTCTTCGGAGAAACCATGGCCGCGGCGCCAAAGGCGGCGGCTCCACCGAGGAAGGCTCGTCTCGTCAAGCGTGCGTTTAAAGTAGTCATAAACGAACCCCTTCATATGGTATCGGGAAGTCGAAATGGAGACTTCCGACGAACGAGGATAGCAAAGCCGCGGCGTTAATTACACCCCATGTAACCAAAGCGGCACATGGCTTTCACAAACCTAGAATCGAATGTCGCAGATGAAACCAGGTATCTTTTATATACTTTACTTCTTTTAATACTGTTAACGTCAAAGATAATTCGACAGCATGATGAGGGGTTATTCAAAAGCCAGCACATTATATTGTGCTTTGATGACGCGCCCTAGATTCACTTGTATGCTCCTATTACGATGCAATCGCAAAACGTGAAACTTCAGCAACCTGAATAAAAAATGAAGGGCCCGTCCGCACGGACAGGCCCGAAACATGCAAATACGTATTTACTCGTTACCAACGAAGTGCGCAGACGAATTGAGGCCAGCTCGACTCGCATACCGTTTGACCCGGCTGCGGAGCATGAATGTAGGAACCACCACCCGCAGACGTGCAAATGCCCACATGGCCACTTGTCCACAAAACATCACCGGGCTGTGCCTCAGAAAGCGGCCCGCGCCAACGGGCGGAAGAGTACTGAGCGCCATCGGTACGGCCAATCGAGATACCCGTAGCCTGCTGCCAGCACCACGACGTAAGGCCAGAACAGTCGAGGCCGACGTTGGGAGTGCTGCCGCCCCATTCATACGGGACACCAATTTGGCTGCGCGCAAAATCGACGACCGAGCCCGAAGGCGGAATGTAATTATTCGTGCTGTAGCTCGGCGAGGTGTCGCCACCACCATTATTCCCGCCGCCGTTGTTGCTGTTGCCACCATTGTTGTTGCTCGCGCCATTATTGTTCGAAGATTCAGGTTCGGATTCCTGCTGAATCTGCTCAATGGCCGCCTGAGCTTCGGCGGCAAGCGCAGCCTGACGCTCCTGATCGTACAGCGCCTGCGCCTCGGAGGAAAGTGCATCGTAAGACGCCTGGAATTGCTCGGCGAGCGCCGTGCCTTCCTTCACTGCCTTGTCGGCCTCTTCCATTTGATAGGCCGCTTCGCGTTCCTGCTTGCTGTATTCATCGCGCTGCGCTTCGTTATCGGCACGCAGCCCCTTGGTTTCGGCAACCATCTTCGCGTCGTTTTCGTTCATCCTGGTAAGCATGTCCCAGTTCTTCATGAAGTCATCGAACGAATTGGAACCCAGAATGACGTCGAGAAACGTGGTCTGACCGTCGCGATACATATTGTTCGCACGATTGCCGAGCTTGCCCTGAAGATCTTCGATGCGCTCGTTGTTGTCGTCGATTTTTGCCTGGCACTCGTCCATCTTCGCCGTGGCGGCATCGTGAGCGTCGACCGCGGCGGCGTAATCTTTGACCTTCTGGTCCAAATCGGAATTGAGCTTCAGCAATTTCTGAAGCGCAGCATCGGCCTCTGCTTGTTTTTCAGCCGCCGAAGGCTCAGCGAAAGCGAATTTCGGCGCCGCAACGGCAACGCCAAATGCGGCGGCGCCACCCACAAATGCACGGCGCGAAAGATTCATGTGTTTATCCATAAGCCCGGCCCCCATCGCCTGGTTGAAATCATATGAAAGATACTTTACCAGCCCTCATCGCAAAAAACAAAAGCCCGCACACGGCGGGCTTTCAGAAACCTGAAAAGAAAACAGTTTTGAATTTAAAACGCGTTGCAGAATGCGTCCAAAAGCGTAATCGCATCGTGGTGAGCAGCTCGCTCGATAGCCGCCACACTTTCGTCAACGCCGGGACCGACGATTTCTAGAACGATACGGCGAGGAC
>NZ_CDRRGL010000053.1:0-12259 GCF_977041755.1 Slackia sp. | reverse complement strand
CCTTGAACCGCACCTGTTAAATGCTCGTAGCGTTTAACACAACCTACTCGACCTGCTAAATGCTCGTAGCGTTTAGCAGGTTTATCGCAACCCGAAAGCGCCCGAGATAATTGCCAAACACAATTGGCAGGAATCGCGTCGGCAGAAACCGCGTTAGCCCATCGGCGATTTTCCGTCGGCAATGCCGCCCGCGACCCGCACTCCATGACGCATTCGACCTTGAGACCTGTTAAATGCTACGAGCATTTAACAGGTCTCAATTCCGCCCCACCACATCCGAAAGGAGCGCCTTTATGACACGCGTAGATCTGAACAGCGATTTGGGCGAAAGCTTCGGCCGCTATTCCCTCGGTCTCGACGACCGGGTGATTCCTTTGGTCACGAGCGTGAATATCGCATGCGGAATGCACGCGGGCGACCCGTGCGTCATGCGTCGCACCGTTGCCGCCGCAGCGGCCGCCGGCACCTCGATTGGCGCGCACCCAGGATATCCCGACCTGCAGGGCTTCGGCCGCCGCGACATGGCACTTTCCCCCGATGAAGCCTACTCATTCGTGCTGTATCAAATCTCGGCGCTTGCCGGTTTCTGCAAAGCGGAAGGCACTGCGCTCGCCCACGTGAAACCGCACGGGCAGCTTTACAATCGTGCCGCGAAAGACGCCGCCCTCGCCGAGGCAATCGCCGCCGCAGTGCACGATTTCGACCCCACGCTCGTGCTCGTAGGCCTCGCAGGCGGAAAGCTCATCGAAGCGGGACGAGCAGCGAACCTTGCCACCGCGCAGGAATTCTTCGCCGACCGCAATTACATGGCTGACGGCACGTTGGTGCCGCGCAAACAGGAAAACGCCGTGATCGCCGACGAGGACTTCGCCGTAGCGCGCGTGGTACGCGCGGTCCAGGAAGGCACCATCGAAGCGATTGACGGTAGCACTATCGAGGTTGCCGCCGACACTATTTGCATTCACGGTGACAATGCCCACGCGCTCGAATTTGCCAAGAAGATTCGCACCGCGCTCAACGAATCAGGCGTGGAACTGAAACCCTGCCGAGCACAATAAAAAGAAGAGGCCTCACGCTATCCGGAAGCGCTCCATGCGGAATCCTAGAACGCTTCCGGATAATGCAAACAACCTATCAAGCTGGCAGGAATAGCGCACATCTTTTCATGCTGGATAATTTACCTACCATTTCTTATCCATGCTTATCCACGTCATTATTTCGGCATGGCCAGTTACCGACTTGTTAAACTCTTCCACTGCCACTCTAATGCGCTAAAGCGTTGAGTACCATCATAATTAACAAGTTACATTATTCGGTTTTGCGCTCGCACCGCCCGCCACGACGGGGCGCACGCAAGGCCGAAGCCCGAAAAAAGAAAGGAATGCCATGAGCAAAGTTATCGAAAAGCTCAAGAACGTTGGGCCGGGTGCTCTCGTGGCCGCGGGCTTCGTCGGCCCCGGCACGGTTACCACGTGCACCGTTTCTGGCGCGAGCGTCGGCTACACCATGCTGTGGGCCCTCGTGTTCGCCACCGTCGCCACCATCATCTTCCAGGAAATGGCCGCCCGCGTCGGCATCGCCAGCCAGAAGGGCCTGGGCGAGAACATTCGCGACCGCATTCCCAATCCCGTGCTGAAGGGCCTGGCTATCGCGATCGTCATTATCGCTATTTTCATCGGCAACGTCGCCTATGAAACCGGCAACATCACCGGCGGCATTTTGGGCATCCAGGCTGTCGCACCTGGCATTCCCATGGGCGCCATCGTCGTTGTCGTGGGCCTGCTGGCAGCCGTCGTGATGTTCATCGGCCACTACAACCTCATCGAAAAGGTGCTCACGGCCATCGTCGTATTCATGGGCGTGGTGTTCTTGGTCACCGCGCTTGCCTCCAACCCCGATTGGGGCGCCATCGTCTCCGGCATGTTCACGCCTCAGCTGCCCACAAATAACTCCACCGGTCTTATGACCGCCATCGGCCTCGTCGGCACCACCATCGTTCCGTACAACCTGTTCCTGCATGCCTCTTCCGCAGCCGAGCGTTGGAAGGACCCTGAGCAGATTTCCGATGCCCGCTTCGACGCCGTGCTCTCCATTGCCTTGGGCGGCATCATTTCCATGGCCATTCTGGTCTGCGCCGCTGCAAACCTTCACCCGCTGTGGACGACCTGGGAAGTTGACGGCGCTACCGTCGCCGGCATCACGACCGCCGCGGGCGACCAGATTGCAAGCGCAAAGATCAACGGCCAGGTCATGGCTCTCGCCCTCACCCCACTTCTGGGCGACTGGTCTACGTGGATGATCGGCCTCGGCCTTCTTGCCGCCGGTTTCTCTTCGGCCATCACCGCTCCCCTTTCCGCAGCGTACGCCGTGAATGGCGTGCTCGGCTGGGGCAAGGGCCTGAAGGACGCGAAGTTCAAGATCGTTTGGGCCATCGTCCTCGTATGCGGCTGCTGTATGGCAATCGCTTGGGGCAAGAGCCCGACGCAGCTCATCCTTGTTGCGCAGGCCGCAAACGCAATTCTGCTGCCCATCATGGCGTTTTTCGTCATCTTCTGCGCAAACGGCAAAGACCTGGGCAAGTTCAAGAATCATGCCTTCGCCAATATCGCTGGCGTCATCATCATCGTGGTTACGCTGTTCATTTGCTACCGCAACATGACGAACTTCCTCACCTCACTGCAAACCCTCATCGGCATGTAAGCTCCGGAAGCTATCAATGCTCGGGAAAGGCCGCTCTTCGGGGCGGCCTTTTTCATGCTCGGACCTGTTAAATGCTCGTAGCGTTTAACAGGTCCGTGAGAAGAAACCCGAAAGCCGATATCGCGCATGGAAAAAGATGCAGTGAGTGAGACCCTGCAGCGAATTAAAAGGGAGCCGAGAACGTGGCCATGGCGAAAAGAAAACAGCAAAGCTAGCAGGCCCCGCCAAAGGCCAGATCACGAAGCGGTCCTCAAGCCAGAATGCGAGATGCACCCGAGAAAAACGAGGGGAAAGAAGGAAACAAAAATAGGAAAACAAGAGCAAAACCAGATGACTTCAGCACGGCATCGCAGCGAAATACCAGGGAAATGAACGCGATTCCAAGGAGAACTCGGCAAGAATTCGGCAAGGTTGCTCAGCTATAACCTGTTAAACGCTACGAGCACTTAACGGGTCCGAGCACTTAACAGGTCGAAGATCAGGAGTACACGATGTCGAAAAGCCGAGCTAAGTCAGAATCAAACATCTACCATGTGATGGCGCGCGGAGACGGACGCCAAATCGTTTTCGAGAATGACGAGGACAGGAAGCTCTTCTTGGCGCTCCTGCGAAACAGAAAGCAGCAGGATGCACCTATTTTTGCCTGGTGCCTTATGGACAACCACTTCCATCTCGTTATCCAGGCTTCCCTGCCTGTATTGTCGCTAATGATGCAACAAATCATGTCTCAGTACACGACCTCGTTCAATACGCGGCACCAACACACTGGACACATCTTCAACCAACGATTTAAAAGCGAGCCTATCAACGACGATTCATACTTCCTGACAGTCGTCAGATACGTGCATCAAAACCCAATCAAAGCCGGCATAACCAAGACCTGCTTCTACCCATGGAGCAGCTATGGCGAATATATCGACGCCCCACGCATTGCTTCGATAGCACTCATCCTTGAAATGCTTGGAGGAATAGGCGCATTCCAATCCTTCCACGACATCAGTAGCAAAGAAAAGGTTCTTGACGTTGACTCTGTGCGCCCTAAAACCAGAAGCCTACCTGACGAAGAGGCTTTCAATCGAGCGTTCCGCCTTTATAATCGAGATCTCCTTCGAGACCTCAAGGGAGCCGAGAGAAGCGAACGAGATAGCACCATCGCATCGCTCAAAGAAGCCGGCCTCACTTTTCGACAAATCGAACGGCTCACAGGAATCGGCCGTGGAATCATTCAGAATATCAAGACGCACTAACAAGTCGCAAAGGACATCAGGGAACTGGGACCCTATTACCTGTTAAACGCTACGAGCATTTAACAGGTCGGCAAGATGCAAGAATGCCCGCGAACAGAATCGAGCGAGCTCGCAACGATTCACAATGCGGAACATCGGTCGGCAATAGCTGGTCGCGGGCCATCGGTAGGTTATTAGGAGCAACCATCGCATATCGGTGCGCAATGCTCGCCACTCAACCATTTTAAGCTGAACCGAAAACCCTGCATGCTAACGAAAGCCGAATAGTCGCGTGCTAAATGCTACGAGCATTTAGCACCTTTGGTTCAGTAATGTGTTAAACGCTGCGAGCATTTAACAGGTGCGAGCCAAACACGAAACGACGGAACACACCAGAAAAAAGGCGCCCTCCCGAAGGAGAGCGCCTTTGAGCCTCTTGAAGAGTCGTCAGCAGGATTACTGCTTGTCGGCGATAGCGGCCTGAGCGGCAGCCAGGCGAGCCAACGGCACGCGGTAGGGGCTGCACGAAACATAGTCGAGACCAATCTTGTGGAAGGTCTTGACCGAGTCAGGGTCGCCGCCATGTTCGCCACACACGCCGCACACCAGGTCGGGATTGCCCTCGTGACCCAGCTCAACGCCCATCTTCACGAGCTTGGCAACGCCCGGGTCGACGGTCGCGAACGGGTTGTAAGGCAGCAGCTTCTCAGCGAGGTACTGCGGAATGAACTCAGCCTCAACGTCGTCGCGGCTGAAGCCGAACGTCGTCTGGGTGAGGTCGTTGGTGCCGAAGCTGAAGAAGTCGGCCTTGGTGGCGATTTCATCAGCGGTCACAGCAGCGCGAGGCAGCTCGATCATAGTGCCAATGGGAAGCTCGAGCTCAACGCCCTGCTCCTCGGCAACTTCGGCGATAACGCGCTCGGCGACGCCGCGCATCTTGTCGAGCTCCTTCACCGTGGAAACCAGCGGAATCATAATCTCGGGCTTGGGATCGAGACCTTCCTTCTTGAGCTTGGCAGCTGCGGTCGCGATAGCGCGCACCTGCATCTCGGGAAGAATGGGATACACGATACCCAAACGGCAGCCGCGCAGGCCCAGCATCGGGTTCTGTTCAGCCATGGAATCAATCTTGTCCATGAGCTCGCGCTTGGCCGCGATTTCCTTCGCGTCGGCGCCAGTGGCTTCCATGCGGGCAATTTCCACGTCGAGGGCACGCGGGCTCTCGAGGAACTCGTGCAGAGGCGGGTCGAGCAGACGAACGATAACCGGCAGGCCGTCCATAGCCTTGAACATGCCGTAGAAGTCGCCCGTTTGAGCCTCGAACAGCTGCTCGACAGCTTCCTTGCGAACCTCTTCATCCTCGTTCAGGATGAAGGTCTGAATGATCTGCTTGCGCTCGCCCAGGAACATGTGCTCGGTGCGGTCGAGGCCAATGCCCTCGGCGCCGAAGTCGCGGGAAAGCTGCGCGTCGGCCGGATTGTCGGCGTTGGCGCGAACGCCCAGGCGGCGATACTCGTCGGCCCACTCGAGAATGGTGTCGAGGTCGCCGGTGAGCTCAGGCATAACCAGGTCGACGGCGCCCAGAACGACGATGCCGGTGGTACCGTCGAGCGAAATCATGTCGCCCTCGTGAATCACGATATCGGTGCCGGTGAGCGCGGCTTCCTTCTTCTCGGCGTCAATCTTGAGCTGCTCAACGCCGCAGACGCACGGGGCACCCATGCCACGGGCGATAACGGCAGCATGGCTGGTTTTGCCGCCATGGCTGGTGAGAATGCCCTCAGCGGCGATCATGCCAGCGAGGTCGTCGGGAGTGGTCTCCCAGCGAACGAGCACGCACTTCTTGCCCTCTTCAACGGCCTTCACAGCGTCGGCAGCCGAGAACACGGCACCACCAACAGCAGCGCCCGGAGAAGCGTTCAGGCCACGAGCGAGCACGTCGTAGTTAGCGTTCTTGTCGAACTGCGGGTGCAGCAGCTGGTCGAGCTGGGCGGGGTCGACGCGGCACACAGCCTCTTCCTTGGTGATGAGGCCTTCTTTTTCCATCTCAATGGCGATATGCAGCGCGGCGGCGGCGGTACGCTTGCCCACGCGGGTCTGAAGCATCCACAGTTTGCCCTGCTCGATGGTGAACTCGATGTCGCACATGTCGCGATAATGGTTCTCGAGAATGGTGAACACGCCCTCGAGCTCCTTGCCGGCTTCCTGCAGGCCGTCGACATGCTTCAGCTCGGCGATGGGGCTCGTGTTGCGAATGCCCGCGACGACATCTTCGCCCTGGGCGTTCACCAGGTAGTCGCCGTAGAATTCCTTCTCGCCGTTTGCGGGGTTGCGGGTGAACGCAACGCCGGTAGCGGAAGTCTCGCCCTTGTTGCCGAACACCATGCACTGCACGTTCACGGCGGTGCCCAGATCGTCGGCAATCTTGTTCTGCTTGCGGTAGAGCACCGCACGCGGGTTGTTCCAGCTGCCAAACACGGCCTCGATGGCCAGCTTCAGCTGAACGTCGGGGTTCTGCGGGAAAGCGACCGCGCCGTCAACGACGAGCTCAGGATGCTCTTCGGCAGAAACGTTCTGGGAGAAAATCTGCTTGAATTCAGCGACGAGTTCCTGCAGGTCTTCAGCGGAAAGCTCGGTGTCGCTCTTCACGCCGCGAGCGAGCTTCTTGGCGGTAATGGCGTTTTCGAACAGGTCGCCGTCGAGGCCCATAACCACGTTCGAGAACATCTGGATGAAGCGACGATAGCTGTCCCACGAGAAGCGGGCGTTGTCGGTGTGCTTGATAAGGCCGTAGACTGACTCGTCGTTCAGGCCAAGGTTCAGAACCGTGTCCATCATGCCAGGCATCGACATGGGAGCGCCGGAACGAACGGAAACAAGCAGCGGATCTTCGGCGTCGCCAATGCGCTTGCCGATGCGCTTCTCGAGGTCGAGGCGGTACTCCTGAATGGTGTCGAGCGCGCCTTCAGGCCACGTGTTATTCGCGTTTGCATATTCCATGCAGGTTTGGCAGGTAATGGTAAAGCCCGGGGGCACGGGCAGGCCAATAAGAGCCATTTCGGCGAGGTTCGCGCCCTTGCCGCCAAGGATGTTCTTCATATCCTTGTTGCCTTCAGTAACGTTGTTGCCCTCAGCGTCCTTGCCGAACGCGTAGACACGCTTAACGTCTGCAGTCAATGTCTTCTCCTAACATATGAAGTCTAAAAAGTACTGCACTGGGTAATTATCACTCAATCGCACTTTTTTGAAGAGGGTGAGCCAGCTCGAAGTACCGTAATATCTCCTGAGCGGTTTCTTCTACGGCTTTATTGTCGGTTCTAATCACAATACATCCAAGTTTTCGCATAAGCGCGCGAGCCTCTTCGAGGTCTTGATAGACCATTTCGGGCTCGGCGTAGCTCGCGGCAACCATGGAAGCGATGCGCCCCGAACCGCCCAAGCGGCGCTGACGAATACCTACGAGTACATCGGGAGTCGTCATAAGGCCGAAGATGCGCGACGGATCGCAGTCGTAAATCTCCTTCGGCGGCTCGGTTCCAAGCGCGAGCGGCACATTGGCAACCTTATAGCCCTCCATGCCCATGTAGATGGAAATAGGAGTTTTGCTCGAACGCGAAACGCCCAACAGCACAATATCGGCATCGGGCAAATCTTGCGGATTGCGGCCGTCGTCGTGTTCCACCGTGAATTCCATAGCGGCGATACGACGGAAATAATTCTGGTCAACCGTGCGCATAAGGCCCGGGTCGCGACTCGCTTCAAGCCCCGAGGCTTTCTCGAGGGCCGAAATAGGACCACCCATCAAGTCGACCGCATGCATACCGCGCTCATCGCAAAACGCTTGCATCAAATGACGCATTTCATCGTCGACAAGCGTGTAGAACACCACCAAGTCATCAGGTTTGCCCTTCGCGCGATGCGATTCCTGATGTTTGGCCAAAAAACCGGCGATTTCATTAAAGCTGCGAACCTTGGGCAGCGTCTCGATATACGGGTCGGGATAGCCGAACTGCCCCGCCGCCGCACGAGCAAGCGAATGAGCCGTTGCGCCAAGCGAGTCGCTCACAATATGAATCGTGGGAAACGGCGTGTCGTTGTTCACTCCAATAAATCCTTCATTCGATGCCATGCATATCCCCTTTCTGTCGCAAAGCGGAAGCAATGAAGGAAACGGTCGGACGGGCTTCGCAAAGGCCGTCTGCGTTCAAGTTTGCTTTTCATTTCAATATTAAACGCAGCCTCCAACATGCCTCAATGGCATGTTGGATACCTTACCATGCGGCCGAGCGGCCGCGCCGAGCTCGCAAAGCGAGCCGGCAGCGAGGCGAAGCCGAGCGGTAGCGAACCGCGGCCCTTGCGAAGCCCGTCCGACCGTTTCCGGCGAGATACGAAAAGGGCCCGCCGCATGGCAGGCCCTTCAAAACTCTATTTCTTAGCCATTTTGCCGAAATCGGCGACGTCTTTGAACACGGCGACGAAACGGTTGAGCAAGCGCAGGCGGTTCTCGCGAATCGCCTCATTCTCATCCATGACCATAACGCCGTCGAAGAACGCGTCGATGGGAGCGCGCAAATTCGCGAGCTCGGCCAAAGCGGCAGCGTATTCGTTGCCGGCGAGATGCTCTGCGACCTTGCTTTCGGCGGCGGCAACCGCGTCGAGCAGCGCACGTTCCTCGTCGCCAAGCAGCGATTCGTCAACGTTCGTGCCCAGCTTCTCGTCGCGCAGGTTGTTCGCGCGAGCGTACGCGGTGGCCAAATCGTCGAACGTCTCAGCCTGCTGCTCGCGGGCGGCTACAAGCGCGCGCACGCGCTGTATGAACACAACGGGCTCTTCAACGCTCACGGCGAGCACGGCGTCGATGGCGTCGGGGGCAGCACCCTCGTCTTTCGCCATGACCTTCGTGCGCGTGATGAAGAAGTCGACCACATCGGCGCGAACGGCGGCGGCGTCGAACTCAATACCCTGAGCCGCATAGCTCGCAAGCGCCACGTCAATGGCGGCACCGAGCGAAATGTCGAGGCCCTTATCGGAAAGCAGCATAGTCACAATGCCCAGCGCGCTGCGGCGCAACGCGAACGGATCGGAAGAGCCCGTGGGGCCCTGGCCAATGGCGAACAGGCCGCAAATAGTGTCGAGCTTGTCGGCAATGGCCACGATGCAGCCAACGCGTTCGGCCGGCACATCGTCGCCCGAGAAACGCGGACGGTAGTGGTCGGCGATGGCACGCGCCACGGCGTCGGTTTCGCCGGCGGCCTTGGCGTAGTAGCTGCCCATGATGCCCTGCACGCTCGTGAATTCCACAACCGCGCCCGTGACCAGGTCGGCCTTGGCCAAATAGGCGGCGCGTTCGGCGTCGGCGGCTTCCTGGCCCGTCACGCCAGCGTCGGCGGCGATGGCCTTGGCGAGAGCAACAATGCGATCGGTCTTGGCGCGCGTGGTGCCAAGCTTTTCCTGGAACACGACAGTGTCGAGGCGCTCAACGTAATCTTCAAGCGGGCGCTTCAGGTCTTCGTCGTAGAAGAACTTCGCGTCGTAAAGGCGAGCGGCCACGACACGCTGGTTGCCGTCGACGATGTTCGCTTCGAACTTCGGGTCGCCGTTCGAAGTGATAAGGAACTTGTTCGCAAGCGTTCCATCGGCGTTGAACAGCGGGAAATAGCGCTGGTGCACAAGCATGGCGTCAACGGTGATTTCCTTAGGAACCGCCAAGAACAGCTCGTCGAACTCGCCCACCATAACCGTGGGGAACTCGGCGAGGTTCACGACTTCGGCCATGGTCTTCGCGGGAAGCTCGGCCACAAGGCCCGTCTTCTCTTCGATAGCCGCGACCTGCTCGCGAATGGAAGCCTCGCGCTCGGCCTCGGTGGGCACTACGTTGTGCTCGCGAAGCACATCGATAAGAGCGTCGGCCGAAGCGACCTCCCACGGGCCGGGTGCTAAGAAGCGATGGCCGCAGGTGGTGTTGCCAGCGGTAAGGCCCGCGAACTCAACGGGAACCACCGCATCGCCATGCATGGCGAACAGCCAGCGAACGGGGCGGCTGAAGTGCTCGTGGCGCGAACCCCAGCGCTGCGAACGCGGCCAGTAGATGGAGGTGATGAGGTTCTGCAAAATATCAGGCAGAAGCGTGATCACCTGCACCGACGGGGTCGATTTCACGGCGTATACATACTCGACGCCGTTCTCGTCGCGGCGCTCAAGAGCGCTTGCGTCAACGCCCTTGCCGCGAGCGAAGCCCAGGGCGGCCTTCGTGGGGTTGCCGTCGGCGTCAAACGCGATTTTCGCAGCGGGGCCGCGGAAGGTTTCGGTCAAAGCCTCGGTGGCCTCGGGCACGGCGAGCGCGCTCACGATAAGGCGGCGCGGCGTGGAGTACACCGAAATCTCGCCATGGGGAATGCCCGCGCCATCGAGCGCGTCGGCGAACATGCCGCCGAGCTTTTCGGTTGCGGCATGCAGAGCGAAAGCAGGCAGCTCTTCGGTGCCGATTTCAAACGTTAGCGTCTGATTCGCCATGATTTACGCCTCCTCGCCTTCCTCGGCCGGCTTCACGCCAACCACGTGTTCCAAATAGCTTGCGCAGCACGCCTTGGCGATGGTACGCACACGCAGAATGTAGCCCATGCGCTCCGTGGCCGAAATCACGCCGCGCGCGTCGAGCAGGTTGAAGGCGTGCGAGCACTTCAGCACGTAGTCATACGCGGGAAGCGGCAGGCCAGCAGCCAACACGCGGTTGCACTCGGCCTCGTAGCGGTCGAATTCGCCGAACAGCATGTCGGTATCGGCAACCTCGAAGTTGTACGCCGAAAACTCGCGTTCATTTTCCAAGAACACGTCGCCGTAGGTGAACTCGAGGCCGTCGTCGCCACGGCTCCACACGATGTCGTACACCGAATCGACGCCCTGCACGTACATAGCCAAACGCTCCAAGCCATAGGTGACCTCAGAGGGAACAGGGTCGCACTCGAAGCCGCCAACCTGCTGGAAGTAGGTGAACTGCGTCACTTCCATGCCGTCGATCCACACTTCCCAGCCAAGGCCCCAAGCGCCCAGCGTGGGCGATTCCCAGTCGTCCTCGACGAAGCGCACGTCGTGCTCGGCGACCGTGATGCCGATGGCTTCCAAGCTGCCCAGGTACAAATCCTGAATGTTGTCGGGCGAAGGCTTCATGAGCACCTGGAACTGGTAGTAGTGCTGCATGCGGTTCGGGTTTTCGCCATAGCGGCCGTCAGCCGGTCGGCGGCACGGCTGCACATAGCACGAACGCCAGGCGTCGGGGCCCAGCGAGCGCAGCGTGGTGGCCGTGTGGAACGTGCCCGCGCCTACTTCGTTGTCGTAAGGTTGCATAACAACGCAGCCGTTGTCTGCCCAGTAGCGCTGCAGTCGCAGGATGATCTCCTGGAACGTGGGCGCCTCGGGCCTGGGAGCTTTGCTCATTTACAGCACTCCTATATGGTTGAGGGGCCAATAGATCGCGACAGCGCGGCCGGTGACGGTTTTGCTGTCGATGGGTCCGAAATAACGGGAATCCGCAGAATCGGTTCGATTATCTCCCATTACCCAAAGATAGCCTTCGGGAATGGTATAGGGATAGCTTATAGAAACATTCGCCGCAGTTTTCAGCGGCTCGGAGGGCTTGCCTTCGGTATAGGGCTCGTTTTGCGCCACGCCGTCGATATACACGGTGCCATCGATGAGGTCGACCGTTTGGCCGCCCGTGGCAATAACGCGCTTGATGAGCGTGCGACCCGCGATTTCAGGGTCTTCGAACGTCACGATGTCGCCGGCCTGCGGCTCGTGCGTGTAATAGGTGATTTTCTCGGACCACACGTTGTCGCCCACTTCAATGGTGTCTTCCATAGAGCCCGAGGGAATCGTATACGGGCATACCACGAAGTTTTGGAGCAGCCACACCAGACCGATTACGAAAACGATGTAGAACACCCACGAGAGCGCTTTGCGCAAACCCCCACCGGCGCTTGAGCCATGCTGGCCATAAGCCATGAAACGTGCATCCTCTCAAATAAAAAGGCGCCCCGTTAGGCGCCTTCGATTGTGCCATCGAGCAATGATAGCAAAAAAGCCCGCTCGGCTTGCGAAACATTGGCACTCTCCAACAAATCGGGACGCAAGCGTGCCGTACGAATGAGCGATTGCTGGCGACGCCATGCATCGACCTTGCCGTGGTCGCCCGACAACAGCACACTAGGAACCTCCATGCCGCGGAAATTCGCGGGGCGCGTGTACTGCGGATATTCGAGCAGACCGTCGTAGAAGCTCTCGTCGATGGAGCTGCCCTCATCGCCCAGCACGCCCGGAATCAGGCGCACCACGGC
>NZ_CDRRGL010000052.1:0-12271 GCF_977041755.1 Slackia sp. | reverse complement strand
CGCCGGTGGAGGGAAAGGGGGTGGAAGTGGAGGGGAAGGAAGGGGACGGTGGGGGAGGAATTGGGGGCGATTTTGTTGTGGAGTGGGGCAAAGTGGGATAAAATGGCGGCACCGGTTACGAAACGCGTGAATAACAACGAACAAAGGAGGTGTCCATGGCTGGGCTCAATGGCGAATATCGTCATAAGCTCGATGCCAAGGGGCGTCTGTCTTTGCCGTCGTCTATTCGCAAGCTTCTGACCGAGGAAACCCAAATGGTCGTTGTTCCCGATGCGCGAAACGAGTTTCTGTCGGTGTATACCAACGAAGCTTTCGACGTATGGATCGACACCTTGTTTGAGAAACGCGGTGGCTTTGACCCCAACAAGCGTGAGCACATGTTGCTGAACAGCATCCTTCGTGGCAATGCGACTCCAGTGACCATGGACTCTGCGGGCCGCATCACCTTGCCGCAGAGCTTGCGCGAGCGCGCGGGCATCGACAAGGAAGTCACCCTGGTTGGCGCTGGCAGCCACTTCGACATTTGGGATACCACGCGTCGTGAAAACCTGCTGGCGAGCATCGATCTTGATGCCCTGCTCTATTCGTAGGAGTTCTGACGTGGAAGAAATGACAAACCAATACAGGCATACACCGGTCCTGCTTGCCGAGTGCCTCGAGCACTTGAACCTTAAACCGCAGCACACGTTCGTGGATTCAACGCTCGGCGGAGCAGGGCATTCTTCCGAAGTCGCCAAACGGCTTGGGGAGGGCGGCCTTCTTATCGGCATCGACCAGGACGAAATGGCCTTGGCTGCCGCCAAGAAGCGCCTCTCTTCGGCTTCCGCCGAAAATGCATGCGAGGTCATGCTGCTTCGCGGAAACTTCGGCGACTTGGATGAATTGCTGGTGGAAGCGCAGGTCCCTGGAATCGATGCGATTCTATTCGACCTCGGCGTTTCCTCGCCGCAACTCGACCTCCCGCAGCGTGGCTTCTCGTTCAGGGAAGACGCCTTGCTGGACATGCGAATGGACCCGGGTAGACAAACCATAACCGCAGCAGAGCTCGTCAACACCTTATCCGCAGCAGAGCTCACCCGGATCATTCGCGACTACTCCGACGAGAAGTGGGCGAGTCGCATTGCGCAATTCATCGTGGAGCGCCGCGAGAGCCACCCCATCGAAACGACGGGCGAACTCGTGGACATTATTAAAGCGGCCATTCCCGCTTCGGCGCGTCGCGCTGGCGGGCATCCCGCCAAGCGAACGTTCCAGGCGCTTCGCATCGAAGTGAACGGCGAGCTTACCGTGCTTCGTCGAGGTCTTGATGCCGCCATTCGGTGGTTGAATCCCGGCGGTCGAATCGCGGTCATCAGCTATCACTCCCTGGAAGATAGGGCGGTGAAGGAAGCTTTCGCCGAGCATTCGAAGAAATGCACATGCCCTCCCGGTTTTCCGGTGTGCGTGTGCGGTGCGAATCCCGCGTTGAAAGTGATTACTCGCAAACCCATTCTGCCCACCGAGGCGGAAATTGAAGTTAACCCCCGCGCCCGCAGCGCCAAGCTGCGCGTTGCGGAAAAGATCAGATAGGCGCTCTGGTGCCTAGATGGTCGATACGCCGACTGTAAACGCAGCCTAAACACAGAAAGGAGGCAGGCATGAGACAATACGATTCATACCGCGCCTCCCAGCCGGCCTATGTCCATGGTTCTGCCGCGCCCGATTTGCGCAGGCAGGGCACCCCCGATGTCAATGTTATGCCCGGACGCCGCAATGGCGTCAATCATGCCGGTGTGCCCGAGAGCATTTTTGGCGTGGTGGGCGTTGTATTCGCCGTGGCGATCGTGATCGCGGTTTTCGCATGCGCTCGCGTGCTTCTTTCTGCGGCGAGCGTAACCACGACCATTGCAACCGACGAGCTTTCCACACAAATCGCCAACGAGCGCACGCTCGGCAACGATCTTGAGGTGCAGCAGAGCCAGCTTTCCAACTCCACGCACATTCGCTCCGCGGCCGAGGGCCTCGGCATGGCGGCGCCTGCCGCTACCGAAAGCGTCGAGCTTGGCGCCGACGTCATTGCGACCGACGCTTCGGGCAACCTTTCGCTTTCCGGAAGCTTGTCTTCTATGGCAAGCCAAGGCTAGGTGCGCTTCGTGTCTCGCGACGCGCGCCGTCAGGCGCCGAAATATTCCTTCGGCTCAAATCGCTTTAGGGTGCTCCTGGTTTTTTTTGGAATCGCCCTTTTGTTGCTTGTAGGACGCCTCGTTCAGCTTCAGATTATTCTTGCCGACGATTACAGCACCCAGGCCGCCAATTCGCGCACGGTGTCGGTCGAGCTCTCGCCTCGTCGTGGCACGATTTACGACCGCAATGGCAAAGTGCTCGCCTCCGACGTGCAGGCGACGACCATCTATTGCAATCCGAAAGAAATCACCGACGTGAAAGGCACGGCCGAGAAGCTCGCCGGCGTGCTCGGCGGCGACGCGTCCATCTATGAAGGCCCCCTTTCGACCGAAAACACCACGTTCGCATACGTGAAGCGCAAGGTTGACCAGGATAAGGGCGAAGAGGTAAAAGACCTCGGCCTCGATGGCATCTATTTCCTTGACGACATGAAACGCGTGTACCCGTATGGCAGCACCGCGGGCCAAATTCTTGGTCTGGTCGACGTTGACGGCAACGGCCAAACCGGTCTTGAGCTGTATTACGACAGCATTTTGAAGGGCGAGCCGGGCAAGCTCGTGCTGCAACAGGGCGCATACGGCATGCCGATTCCCGGCGGCACCGAGGTCGACGAGCCCGCCAAAGATGGCCAGGATATTATTCTTTCCATCGATATCGACATGCAGCAATATGTCGAAGAGCGCCTTGCGCAGGGCGTGAGCGACATTGGCGGCGAAGACGGTTCGGCTGTGCTTTACGACGCCGATACGGGTGACATTATCGCCATCGCCTCAACGCCGTATTTGGACCCCTCCGATCGCAGCAACATCGAAGAGGGCGCCACATCGGTGAAAGCCATTACCACGCAGTTCGAGCCGGGCTCCATTTTCAAGACCGCATCGTTCTGCGCGATGCTCGAGGCGGGCGGCATTACCGCCCAAACGACGGTGGACTGCCCGGTGTATCTTGAGGCGGACGAGTATAAAATCTCTGACGCCCATGAACGCGCTGCAACTACGATGACCGCGGCCGAGGTGCTCGCCCAATCGTCGAACGTCGGCACGTCGCTTCTCGTGCAGCAGCATTTGGGTTTCAACGGCTTGTATGACAAGATTCGCAAATACGGCCTCAATGATGCTACGGGCGTCGACTACCCCGGTGAAGCCGAGGGCTATTTGACCAACGTGAGCACATGGTCGCTCATCCAGTCGTACAACGTGACGTTCGGCCAAGGCATTTCGCTGAGCCCGCTTATGATCACGCGTTTCTATGGGGCCATCGCGAATGGCACGGGCGTTGCCCATACGCCGCATTTCCTTATCTCGAAGCCTTCTTCGGGAGAAGAGGTCACGTGGGATAGCGAGCAGATCATCGACAACACCGACGTCATCGCTCCGCTTACGGACATGCTGGAAGGCGTTGTGGAAAACGGCACGGGTAAGACGGCCGCTGTTGAGGGCTATACGACGGCGGGCAAAACCGGTACGGCGGAATACGCCGACGATTCCGGCTCCTACGTGAAGAACATGTACAACCTCGACTTTGTTGGTTTCCTGCCAAACGCGACTTCGAATCTGGTGTGTTTTGTCGGTGTGAACCATGTGCCTTACGATCGAAATACGTGCGAGGTGTTTAAAGATATAATGACCGAAGCAAGTAGCCGATATAAAATCGCGCAGAAGTAAACGCCGCCTTCGTGCGGCGTTTTGCCTGATTAAGCGATTCCGTTGAGGTGGATTGAATGGAACTCGAAATAGGACGTGTAATTGAGGCATGCGATGCTCGCGTGCTCGTGGAACCCGTGAGCCGCGATGTCGCAGCCTTGGGCCTTACGTGGGACTCTCGCGAGGTGAAACCGGGCTTCGTGTATGCGGCCATCGTTGGCGAGCGCGTCGATGGACATGCATTCGCGGCTTCCGCGATTGAAGCGGGCGCCGTCGCGGTGCTGTGCACGCGCGAGCTTGACGATGCGGCGCTTGAAGCGGCCCGTGCCGCCGGCGCTTGCGTGCTCATGGTCGCCGATGCAGCGGAAGCGATTGCCGAAATCGCCGCTGCATGGCGCGCAATGCTTTCCGCCACGGTGATCGGCGTCACCGGCTCGGTGGGGAAGACCACCACCAAAGGCCTCGTGCGCGACATCCTTTCTACGAAATATGAAACCTGGGCGACGAAGGGCAACTTCAACAACGAACTCGGCGCCCCCTATACGGTGCTTACGGCGCCCGCGTCGACCCAGATGCTCGTCGTCGAGATGGGTATGGATCGCCCAGGCCAAATCGCGCACCTTGCCGCCATGGCGAAGCCGAGCTTGGGCGTCGTGTCCATCGTGGGAACGTCTCACTTGGAGTATCTGAAAACGCGTGACAACATCGCGCTCGCGAAAGCGGAGCTGCTCGATGCGCTGCCCGAGGGCGGCTGGGCGTTTTTGAATGCCGGCTGCGATAAATCGGCGTTTATGGCAGAGCATGCGCGCCTTCTTCAGCGCGGCGTGAATGCTTGCGCGTTCTCCGCGCTCGGCGAGCCTGATGCCTCTTTGGGCGCATGGGCTGCCGACAGCGCCGTGTGGGCCGAAAATGTCGTTATTGACCCCGAAGGCCGTCCGCGGTTCGAATTGTGCGCGCGTGGCGCGCTTGTGGGCGGCGAGCGTTGCCGCGAGCAGGTTGCGCTTTCTTTGCGTGGCGCGCAAAACGTTTCGAACGCATGTGGCGCCGTGGCGGTATGCATGGCGGCGGGCATGGAATTTTCCGAAGTCGCAGCAGCCCTTGCTCAGGCTCAGCCCGAATCGGGCCGTGCCGAACTCGTGCGCGCGAAGTGCGGAGCCGTGGTGTTCAACGACGCCTACAACGCTGCTCCCGAATCGATGTGCGCCGCTCTTGCCACGCTTGCGTCGTATGAGACCGCGGGTCGTCGCATCGCGGTGCTCGGCGATATGGGCGAGCTCGGCGTATCGAGCGTCGAGGGCCACGCGAAGGCCGGTCGCGCCGCGGCCGAGGCGGGCATCGATGTGCTCGTGTGCACGGGCGACCTGTCGCGGGGCATGGCTCGCGCCGCTGAAGAGGCCGGCATGCCGCATGAACATATCGTCTGCGTGAACGATGCCGACGAGGCTCTCGCCTACGTTTCAAAAACCATTTCCGAAGGCGACGCCGTATTGGTGAAAGCCTCGCACTATATGGGCCTTGATCGAGTCGTTGAAGGGATCATCGAATAATGCTGAGCTCGCTGTTTTCCGCATACCCGTCGTTTCTAGTGTTTCTGGGCTTCATCGTCGCCACGGCTTTGACCATGGCGCTCATGCCGGCTTGGATTCGCCTGCTTACCCGCACGCATATTGGCCAGCAGGTGCGCGCCGACGGCCCGCAAAGCCACTTGGTGAAGCAGGGCACGCCTACCATGGGCGGCGTCATCATGCTCATTGCCATTGTGATTACCGTGCTTTTGGTGGTGCCTCCTTCGTGGGGCTTCGTCGCGGCGCTTCTTGCGACGCTGTGCACCGCGGCTTTGGGCCTGTTCGACGATGCCGAAAAGGTCATCCATGAGCGCTCTTTGGGCTTGACGCCTAAAGGCAAGCTCATCGGCCAGTTCGCCATCGCCACGCTGTTCACGCTTTATGTCGTGAATTGGCTCGGCATTGCCCCCACCGTGCAAATCCCGTTTTTGCAGCCGTGGGATTTCGGAGTGCTCACCACGTCTATCCCGTGCCCCATCTGCCCCGATGGCTCGCTTGATATTCCCTGGCTGTACCTCGTGTTCTGCTATTTGCTTATCATCGGCATGTCCAATGCGGTGAATTTGACCGACGGCCTCGATGGCTTGGCCGCCGGAACGGTCATGGTTGTCATGATCGTCATGGCCGCCATCGCGTATCGCGAGAATATGCTTCCCATGGCCGTGTTCGCCGCCACCATGGCGGGCGCATGCGTGGGCTTTTTGTGGTTCAACGCGTACCCGGCCGACATTTTCATGGGCGACACGGGGTCGCTCGCGCTGGGCTCGGCGCTTGCCTGCATCGCCATCATCACGAAAACCGAGGTGTTCTCGCTCATCATCGGCGGCCTGTTCGTCGCCGAGGCGTGCTCGGTTATTCTGCAGGTCGTGCATTACAAGCGCACGAAAAAGCGCTTGTTCCTTATGGCGCCTTTGCACCACCACTTCGAGAAGAAGGGCTGGAGCGAAACGAAGGTCGTCATTCGATTCTGGATTGTTTCGGGCGCGCTTGCTGGTTTCGGCTTCGTGCTGTTCTTCATTCAGCCCATCGTCATGGGCATGGTCGCTTAAACGCCGACGGAAAGGGATAGTGTCATGGGCGCTTCTATCATCGAAGGAACCAAGGCCGCGCCAACGTGTTGGGGCGACGTGCTTATTCTGGGTTTGGGCAAGAGCGGCAAGGCTGCTGCGTCGTATTGCCTGAATTTGCTCGGTGGCCGCGTGAAGAGCGTGACCATCGCGGCTGGCGAGAAAAACGATGCCGCGCTCGGGTTCGCCGCGCACTGTGAGACGCTTGGCGCTCGTGTGGTGTTCGATATGTATACGTTTAAAGATACCTATGACGTGTGCATCGTAAGCCCGGGCATTTCCCAGTTCTCCCGTTTCTACGAAAACGCGAAGGCAGCTTCGACTGAGGTTATTTCCGAGGTGGAATTCGCCTGGCGCGAGAGCCCTGCGGATAGTCGTTGGGTTGCCGTGACGGGAACCAATGGCAAAACCACTACCACGTCGCTTATCACGCATATTTTGAAGTGCGCCGGCGAGCGCGTTGCCGCCGTGGGCAACATCGGCAATACGTGCATCGAAGCTGTGGGCAACGGCGAGGCCGACGTGTATGTGTGCGAGGCGAGCTCGTTCCAACTGGCGAGCTGCCAGGCGTTCGCGCCCGAGGTCGCCGTGCTGCTCAACATCACGCCCGACCATCTGTATTGGCATATGACGTTTGAGGCGTATGCCGAGGCTAAAAAGCAGGTGTATGCGAACCTGGGCAAGAATCAGGGCACGCTCGTCATCGACGCAGTATGCGATGTGACGCGCGATTGCGTGAAGGAATTCAAGAACGATTCCAAACGAGCTTTCGGCTACATTCCCGTAGGGTGCGCCGCGGGCATCGACCATTCCATGAGGGAGGCATGCGGGTCTGAAAACGCCGCATTCCTCGACGGCGATATGCTGCGCGTCGATTTCAAGGGCGAAGAAGTTGAACTCGTGGGCGAAAGCGAGCTTCTGATCAAGGGCGAGCATAACGTGTCCAATGCGCTTGCCGCGGCTGCTGCTGCGCTTGCGTGCGGCGTTGACGCCGCCCAGGTGCGCGAAGGCCTCGTGTCCTTTAAGCCTCTCGAACATCGCTTGGAGCCGTGCGGCGAAATCGGCGGCGTGAAGTTCGTGAACGATTCCAAGGCGACCAACGTGGACGCCACGCTGAAGGCGCTTTCGGCGTTTGCTCCCCACACCGCCATTTTCTTGCTCGGCGGCAACGATAAGGGAACCGACCTTGACGAGCTCGTTGAAGCGTGCGATGCAAAATGCAAGGCCGTGGTGTGCTTTGGCGCGGCGGGCGAGCGCTTCTTCGATGCGTTCGCCAATGCGGACGTGAAGCATGTTCGCGGCGAGCATATGGAAGACGCGCTCGATACGGCGATTTCTATGGCCCAATCTGGCGACGAGGTCGTGCTTTCTCCCGCTTGCTCGTCGTTTGACGAGTTCGATTCGTTCGAGCATCGCGGCAAGGTGTTCAAACAGCTCGTTGCGTTTCGCGCCAGCAATGCCCGCTAGGTTGTAGCTGGTGGCTCGAGCGACGCATGCCGGCTCGTCTGCCGGCTTCCCTGAATTGAATAAAAGAGGCAGCGCGCGGGGCGGCGTGCCCGCCGACATCATGATGCCGCGCTTGGGCCTTCTGGTCGCGGTTGTTCTGCTTGTGCTCATCGGCATCGTCATGGTGTTTTCGGCGTCGACGGTTGAGGCGATTCACAATGGCGAGTCGGCAACCTCGTACGTTGTGAAGCAGGCGATATTCGTCGTGCTCGGCTCCGTTCTTGCCCTGTTCGTGTATACGCGCGATTACCGATCGCTGCAGGGCGGCCCCTTCTTTTGGGCGTTTTGGGGCGTATGCGCCGCTCTGCTGCTCGCCGTCCCTGTTATTGGCACGAATATCCTGGGCGCCACGCGATGGATTTATATCGGCGGTTTCAGCGTGCAGCCGACGGAATTCGCCAAAATCATGCTCGTGGTGGCTGCGGCGAAGGCGCTTCTTGAATATCGCGATCAGATTCGCGATTTGAAGCAGGCGCTCATTGCCGCTTTTGTGCTCGTCTTGCTCCCGCTTGCCTTTTTGTATAAAACGCAGTCGGACATGGGTTCGGCCGTCGTCATTCTTGTGGGCGCGTTCGTGGTTATGTGGCTCGGCGGGCTTCCTGGGCGTTTCGTCGCTGTGCTCGGCATAGCTGTCGTGGTGGCCGGCGTATTCGGCATCGTTGGATATCGCGCCGACCGCGTTTCAGTGTGGCTCGACCCATGGAGCGACCAGTACGACACGGGCTACCAGATGATTCGTTCGTTCTTCGCGTTTTCCGAAGGCGGCATTCTGGGCGTTGGCTTGGGCAATTCACGCGAGAAGTTCCTGTATTTGCCCGAGGCTGAAACCGACTTCATTTTCTCGATTATCGGCGAGGAGCTCGGCCTTGTCGGCGCGCTGTTCGTCATCGCGCTTTTTGTGGCGGTGCTCGTGTGCGGTTTGCTTATCGCCAAGCGAGCCAGCGACGATTTTGGCACGATGATCGCCGGCGGCCTTACCTGCATGCTTGTAGGGCAGGCGTTTTTGAATATGGCCTGCGCTACGGGATTGTTCCCCACGACGGGCAAGCCCCTGCCGTTCATTTCGTCGGGCGGATCGTCGGTTGTGGCGTCGCTTTTGATGGTGGGCATCATCATGTCGGTTTCGCGCGTGGCGGGCGAAGAGGCGCTTACGCCGCATCGCGCGAGCGCCGAGCGACGTCGAGCGAACCTGAGCTATATTCGCGTGGAAGACGAGCCACCGGCGCGTTCGCGTTTCTCTTCGGCCGAATCGGCGCCCATCGCCGAGCCCCCGGCTCGTTCGAGGCGCTCTCATGGCGACCCGTTTGGCGGCGTCATGGCCCCGCGCGGCGGCGCATCGAGAAGCGCTTCGCGAGGCTCGTCTCGCCCAGAGGGAAATGCTTCTTTAGGCTCGCGGGCGGCGCGACGCCATGATTCTGGAATGGAACGCGGCGCCAATCGTCGCGGCAGCGGAAGGAACTCACGATGAAATTCGTTCTTACGGGCGGCGGCACGGCCGGCCACATCAACCCCGCTCTTGCGCTGGCTGAGATTTTGCAAGAATGCGGCCACGAAGTGTTTTTCGCTGGGACGCCGCAGGGCGTTGAGGCGCGCTTGGTCGGTCAAACCGACATTCCGTTCGTGGCTTTTGAGGCTTCGGGGTTCGATCGCGAGCGTCCCCATACGCTCGTTACCTCTTCGCTGAAAATTTTGCGCTCGGCCCGCAAGGCGAAGGCGTGGATGTGCGAAGTTCGTCCCGACGCCGTTGTCGGCTTTGGGGGCTACGTGTCCATTCCGGTGGGCATGGCGGCCGAGCAGCTGAACGTGCCGGTGGTCGTGCATGAGCAGAATTCCGTCATGGGCATGGCGAATAAATTCTTGGGCAAGAAGGCCGCTGCCGTCGCGCTCACCTATGAGGTTGCCGGCAAAGACATCGCCGACGCATCCAAGCTCATTGTCACGGGCAACCCGGTGCGTTCTTCGGTGCTTTCCGCTACGCGCGAACAGGGCAGGGAAATGCTGGGCATTCCGCAAGATGCCACGATGCTGCTCGTTTTCGGCGGTAGCCTGGGCGCACGCCATATCAATGCCGCCATATCGTCGCTCAAAAAGCAGTTGCTTGCGATTGATGGGTTGTACGTGGTGCATATCACGGGGCCGAAGGAATATGAGGCGACGTGCGCAGAGCTCGCTTTGACCGATGAAGAGGCTGCTCGCTGGATCGTGATGCCGTATCAAGACCGCATGGCGGAAACCCTGCGTGCGGCCGACTGCACGATTTCGCGCGCAGGCGCCACGTCTCTCGCCGAGATTTCGGCGCTGGGGTTGCCCGCCTTGCTCGTGCCGTTTCCCCATGCGGCCGAAGACCATCAAACCACCAACGCGCGCGCGTACGTTGAGCGCGGCGCGGCGGAAATGATGGCCGATTCCGAGCTCGATAGCGAAGAATTCGCGAACAAGGTGCTCGCTTTGGCGACCGACGCGGATTTGCGCGATCGCATGCGCGCTGCCGCTGCATCGTTTGAGACTGAAAACGCCGCAGCGAAATTGGCTGATGTTGTGGTTGATGCGGCGATGCGTGGCGCGCTGCGATAGAATAACCGATTGCTGAAATACGGGGCGCTTATGCGCCCGTTCGGTTCGAGGAGGCATGAACAAATGACGGATAATTGCAAACGCGTGCATTTTATCGGCGTTGGCGGCGTGGGCATGAGCGGTATCGCTCGTGTCGCAGCCGATGCGGGCATGCGCGTGAGCGGCTCCGACATGAAGTCGTCGCGCTATACCGACGACCTCGTTGCCGCCGGCATTCCTATTTTCATCGGCCACGATGCCAAGCATGTGACCGACGACATCGATGCCGTGGTCATTTCTACCGCCATTCCCGAAACCAACCCCGAGCTTGTCCGCGCGCGCGAGTTGGGCATCGCCGTATGGCATCGCGCCCACATGCTTGCCGAGCTTGGCCGCGGCAAGAAAACGCTTGCGGCTTGTGGCACTCATGGCAAAACCACGACGTCTTCGATGCTCGCCACCGCGACCGACGCATTGGGCCTTGAGCCCACGTTCGTCGTGGGCGGCATTGTTGACGCCTATCACACCAATGCCGTTTCGGGCAAGGGCGAATATTACGTTGTTGAGGCGGACGAGAGCGATGGGTCGTTCTTGAACCTGTCTCCCTATGTCGCGCTCGTCACCAATGTCGAAGCCGACCACTTGGATCATTACACGGGCGGCATCGAGGAGATTCGCGCGACGTTTCTGCAGTTCATGCAATCGGTGCCCGAGGAAGGCGCCGTTGTCGTGTGCGGCGAGGATCCCAAGCTCGTGGAGCTCGCCAAGAAAAGCGGCCGCCGCGTGGTTGCCTATGGCTTTGGCGAGGGCTGCGACACGCGCATTTCGAACTATCGCACGCATGGCGTGGGCTCGCTGTTCACGCTCACGTTCGTCGATGGCACTACGGTCGATGTCGAATTGAAGTGCAACCCCGGCATCCATAACGCGCTCAATGCCGCAGGCGTGATTTCCGTTTTGTGGGCGCTTGGCGAAGACGCCGCTGCGGCCGCTGCATCCCTTTCGAATTTCCAGGGCGTTCGTCGCCGTTTCGACCTGGTGGGCGAGGCGCGCGGCGTCACCGTCGTTGACGATTATGCCCATCATCCCACCGAGATCAAGGCAACCCTGGCCGCCGCTGCCGCGCTCGATTTCAAGCGCGTGGTCGTGCTGTTCCAGCCTCATCGCTACTCCCGCACCGAGTCGCTCGCGGGCGAGTTCGGCGAAGCGTTCAACGATGCCGATGAGCTCGTGCTCATGGATGTTTACGCGGCGGGAGAGGATCCTATCGAAGGCGTCGATGGCAGCCTTATCGCCAACGCCGTGAAGCAGAACGGCCACGTTGCTGATGTGACATACGAGCCGAGCAAGGAAGCAACGCCGGCGCTGGTCGCCTCGAAGCTGAAAGAGGGCGACCTGCTCATCACTATGGGCGCCGGCGACGTGACGACGTTCGGCAAGAAGATTCTCGCCGAGCTTTCTCGCGAAGAGGCTTAGCATCGCCATGATGCGGAGCCTTGCACGGCTTTTGGGCGACGAGTTTTCGGGCTTCGTGCTCGAAAATGAGCCGTTGAGCCGACATACCACCATACGAATCGGCGGTCCCGCGGCCTTGTTCATCGAGGCGGGCGATTTGCGTTCGCTCGCTTTTGCGTGCGATGCATGCCGCGAGCTCGGCATTCCTTGGACGATGTTTGGCAAAGGTTCCAATCTGCTCGTTTCCGATGCTGGTTTTGATGGCGCGGTCATCACCCTGGGCGCCGGGTTTGCGAAGTGCGCATTCGACGTCGAGTCG
>NZ_CDRRGL010000051.1:0-12560 GCF_977041755.1 Slackia sp. | reverse complement strand
TTCCGTCAAGTATTTCGCCACGCGGCGCAAGCCCTTCTCGTCTTTCGCCTTGGCGAGGGAGTTTTCCACGGTGCGCACGGCATTGTAGTAGGTGAAGTCGAGTTCGGCGAAATTCTCGCCCTTCTTCGCCTTGTAGAGGATGTGCTTCTTCTCGGCCGGCCCGTTGAAGACGATGTCGCGTTCGGCGGCCGTGAGCTCGCAAAACGGCACGTTCGTGCGCACGCCCATGGCGCCGCACACCTGCTTCATGAGGTCCCACATGAGCGTGCCCCATACCACCACGGCGCCCTCGTCGATGGTCTTGCTTTCGTCGGGCACGAGCGCGGCGCGGTTCACGGTGCGCGCGATGCCGGTTCCGCTGCAGGTGGGACAGGCTCCTTCGCTGTTGAATGCAAGCGACTCGGCGCCGGGGCCGAAGAATACGCTGCCGCAATGCGGGCATGAGATGGGCAGCTCGGCGGCAACATTAAGGCTTGGCGGCACGTGCTCGCCGCAGTGCGGGCATGCGTGGCTGCCGACGCGCGAGAACAGAAGGCGCAGGCTATTCAAAAGCTCGCTCGAAGTGCCGAACGTGGAACGCACGCCTGGCACCGCTGGGCGCTGGTGCAACGCGAGCGCCGCGGGCACGTAGCGAACGTCGTCGACCGAGGCTTTGCCGGCTTGCGTGATGCGGCGTCGCGTGTAGGTCGAAAGCGCTTCGAGGTAGCGGCGTGAGCCTTCGGCGTAGAGCACGCCGAGCGCGAGCGAGCTTTTGCCCGAACCCGATACGCCCGCAATGCCCACGAGTTCGCCGAGCGGGATATCCACGTTCACGTTCTTCAGATTGTGCACGCGCGCGCCGCGCACTTCGATGTGGTCGATGTTCTGCATGATTTCCTTCGCCTTAGGGCTCGTGCCGTTTCTTCCATCGATTATGCCACGACGGCGGCAAAACCCAGGCCGAGGGCGCTTATGGCTGTCGATTCTAGCGAGGGCGGCGTCGATTCGTTTGCGCGGAAGAGCATCGAAGGCACGGAGCGCGACGGCGCCATCTTGGCGTCGCTTGTCGATCCGGCCGTTTGTTTCGCGGGCCGCTGCCCTTCCGCCTGCTATTGCAGCAGGTACTTCGTGAGCTCTGCGCGGCTTGCGATGCCGAGCTTCGCGTATGCCATCGACAGGCGGTTTTTCACCGTGCCAGTGGAAATTCCCAGATGGTTGGCGATTTCGGTGTTCGACCACCCACGGCTTGCGAGCATGGCGATGCTGAATTCGGTGGTGGTGAGGTCGCTCGTCACGTGCGCGCCCGCTTCGGGGTTGTGCAGGCGCCGCCATCCCTCGCTGAAGCGATAGGTGATGTTGATTACGCGCGCGTAGTGCTCGGGATAGTCTTCCTTCAAACACGTTTCGAGCACGCCCTGCAAAAGCCCATGGTGCTCGCCGATTTCTTCAATGAGGCCGTCGGCCAAGGCAATGTTCCACGCTCCCATGAAATGGCGTCGTGCGGCTTCGGCGTCCTTCAGATTCACCTGCCCCATGGCTGCGACAAGGTGCAGGAACTGCTCCGCGATGGGATAGCGCCCCTGTTTCGTCATGAGCGCGGTTTCGGCCATGCCCACGCAGCGGCCGTATTCGCCGAAAAGGTACGCGTGGTGGGCGAGCGCATAAATCGCGAAAAGTCGCAGGCCTTCAGGCAGTGTAGCGACGTGCTTCGCGAACGTGCCTGGCGGGTAGGGCGTGGACAGGTGCAGGAGCACGCTCGAGGCGGCGTCGAAGAGTATGTATGAAGCATGCAGCGCTGGCGTTGCCACGATTGATTCATCGCCGCGCATTGCCGCGATGTTCGCGAGGCATTCTTTCGTTTCTCAAATTTTCCCCAGGGTAAGATCTGCATACGCGCAAATGAAATTCGCCGAGATGCGCAAGGCGGGATCGGAGTGGTCCAAGAATGGTGCAGCGTCGGCATGCGCTTCTTCGGGCTGTCCGCGGAAGTAGTGCGCTTCCGCTTGGGCGATGCGGCCCAGTTCGGCATCGCGCGCGGCAATAGCCGCTACGGCTTCGTCGAGCTTGCCTGGTTCAGCGGTAGCGGACACGAGCGGCATGGGAAGCCGCGTTTCGATAAAACTGTATATACGATCAGCCATAGAGCTCCTTTGGACGAATGCGGAAAAGAGGGGGTTTGAGCAACCCCCTCCATAATAACGCGGCACGCTGCGGTGGGCGTTTTTGCTTCGGTAATATTCGCGTTAATGTTCGTCGACGGCGTGGAGTTCCGCTTCGACCGAGCGCTTGTCGGCGGCGTCGAGCTCTACTTTGCGTTAGCGTTCGTCGGTTGCGTCAAGCTCCGCTTCAATTTTGGCGCGGCGATGTTTCGCCTCGTAGAACGCCAGGCACAGCGCACCGAACGTGGCGGCGAAAATCGTAACGCCGAAAACCACGCCTATCGCCAGGTTTGCCGCCCAGAAAATGTCTTCGAACGGTACGATTTGCGCTTCGGCAATGCAGCGCATGGCGGCAATGGCAAGCGCGCTTGCGACACCCGAGATGCCGGCGATGAGCAGAAAGTAACCAGCGGGAAGGTTCTCGGTTTGGCCAAAACGGTTGGTGTCGACGTAGCCCTTTCGCGTTTGCAGCACGGCGCATATAAGCATTACGATGAAAAGCCACGCGTACATGGCGGCGTCAACGGGACTTGCGAACAGGTGGAAGGCATCGTTGGCGCCATTATGCACCCATATAACCTGTTGGGCTATGATTTGATATGCGAGCAGTGCCAGCATGCCGAACGAAAGCAGTATGAAGCCGAACGTGTAGATTTTGGCGTTCTCGGCTTCCAGACGCTCGTCTTTCGGACCTGCATATTCGCGCCATTTTTGCACGATTTTCATGTTCTGCATTTTCATGGTTCGCTCCTAAAAGAAGAAGGGGTTGGTGTTGACGTCACCGTCGTCTTCCCAAAACAGATCGTTCAGGGTGACGTGCAGCGTTTTGCAGATAGCCACGCATAAATTGAGCGTGGGATTGTAGCCGCCCGCCTCGATAAGGCCGATGGTTTGGCGCGTAACGCCCACGGCTTCGGCGAGATCGGTTTGCGAAAGGCCGGCTGCCGCACGTGCCGCCTTCATGCGTAGGTTTTTCTTGCCTGGCATGGGTTTCCTTTCATTTTATGGACATATATCCGTTGCAACATGACAGAAATATATGGCATATGGGATGAAATGTCAACTATAGATTGCATTATGAAAGAAAGAGCTGCTATGAGTTCGAAAGTGCGCTTTCAGAATGGCGCTTGGCGGTCGGTCGTTGCTCAAATGGCATTTGGCCAGCGCTCGCGGCGTGGTTTGCCTCGCGCAGGCTCGATCGCATTGCGCTTGCCTACGCTCGCTTGTCGTAGTCGCTACGATTCGGGGTCGTACTTCCAAATCGAGAAGTGCTGCGGATGAGCGTATACGCTAACTGCTCTGCCCGTTGCCGTGCGATATTCCTGAAATTCACCTTGGCGAACAAGGCTCCACCCGGTGCGGCCGATATAGGAATATGTTTCTCCGTTATCGGACATATGGACAAGCGTGATTGGGCGGCGCACCTCGTCTTCGATTTTCATGATGAACTGCATAAGCACGTTGGTATCGAAGGGGTTGAAAAGGTACAGGTGCGTGTAGGGGGCGAGCGGGGTTTCGAGCGCACTTCCGCAGAGTACGTCGACGTTGGCGAAATGCCTCGCCCAGCTGCGCGCGTATTCGGCGATATCGGGGTCGAGTTCGATGCCCGTGGCGCGGCCGGCGAGTTTCGACTGAATGAAAAACGACAGCACGCGACCCGTGCCGCACCCTACGTCAAGAAGGTGGGATTCTTCGGAAAAATCCAGATCGGAAAAGAGGTTTTCCAATATGAAATACGGTGTGGGCGTGGGGTCGTGCGCACCTTGCTTCGCAAAGCGCGTCGTGCCTGGTTCAGCCAGCGAGCAGCCGCACAACGCGCGATCACGACGCTCATCGGCGGCGAAGAGTTGGTCTTTGTTGGAAACATTCAGGGGTGCCGACATGCGTCGTGCATGGTTCGCATTCATGCTCGCTCGATTCTATTCGCCCAACTCGATGCGCAAACCGCTCTTGGTTGCCTTGATGACGTCTTCGCCGAGCTCTTCCAGCAGAATTTTGAAGGCGCGCTCGCCGGTGCAGTGGCCCGTGTAAGCGAGCTCGATGCCTTCGTTTTTCATACGGCCAGCAAGGGCGCGCACTCGCCTGGTGCGGGTTGCTGCACTTCACTGCTAATCGGTACCGTCGTCTTTAGACGCGCTCCTTGCCTGCGTGTGGGGTGACGACTTCCGCCATAGTGTAGCCGCTTTCTCACGAAAAGCGAAATGAGTCACGGCTACCAAAAGCCCAGCATGTGCTGGGCACCAAGGCTCACCGACGCGATGGCAATCCAACAGGCAGCGCCGAGCACGATGGGCTTCGCGCCCGATTTCACCAACCCAACGACGTCGGTGTTCAGGCCGATGGCGGCCATGGCCATAACGATGAAGAATTTGCTTGCGAGCTTAAGGGATTCGAAAACAGCCATGTCAATGCCAGTTGCGCTCGCCACGGTGGCGACGATCGACGCGCACAGGAACAGTACGATGAACGTCGGCAGCGCGCGCTTCAGGCTAAAGCCATTTTGGGTGGGTTGGCCGTTTTCATCTGCGGTTTTCTTTTCGTGCGAAGCAACCCAGAGCGCAAGTACGAACGTGATGGGGATAATCGCCAAGGTTCGCGTGAGCTTCACGATGGTTGCGTAATCGAGCGCGTTTGCGTCTTCGTGCATGCCGTCCCAAACGGCCGCTGCAGCGGTGACCGATGAAGTGTCGTTCACGGCGGTGCCTGCGAATAGGCCGAATCCGTCGTTGGTCATGCCGATGGCGTCGCCGAGCGTTGGAAAGATGAGCGCGGCCAAAACGTTGAACAGAAACACGACCGAGATGGCATGGGCGACCTCTTGGTCGTTGGCTTTGATGACGGGAGCGGTGGCCGCAATCGCCGAGCCGCCGCAGATGGACGACCCCACGCCGATAAGCGTTGCGGTACGACTCGGCACATGCAGCGCGTGGCACAGGATGAATGCCGTGAGCAGCGATGCCGTGATGGTCGATACGATAACGGGCAGCGAGGTTGCGCCAACTTGGGCGATTTGGGTGAGCGGCAATCCGAACCCGAGCAAAACGACGGCGGTCTGCAGGATTTTCTTCGACGTGAACTTGATTCCTGCCGCCGATGAGCCTTTGTCTTTCCAGAATATGCCGATGATCATGCCGGCGAGAATGGCGAACACTGCGCCGCCGACGATAGGAACGGCGGTTCCCAAAAACCAGCAGACAACGGCGAGCGCGGCGCTAATTGCGATGCCGGGCGCGAGGGTGCGAATGGTGCTCATGAAGTTCTTTCTAGATTGGAGGACGGTCGGCGAAGTTCGACCGTGATGGGGGACTAACTATACGCCAATTCGTGTCTGCGCGCCGCGCAGGGCGCTTTCTACTGCATGTGCATATCGCGTTTTGCATGCCTTCTTCATGTTCTGGACGAATCGGGCACCGCCCATTGCCGGCGGCGGGCGCTTCAGCTACGGTGTGGTCTCTTTCGGGCTGACGGCTCTTTTGCTTTCTGCAGCGAGAATGAACGTAAAAGGTAAAAAAGGAAGGAGCCCCTCGGGGCCCCTTCCTGCTTGAGCTGCTTTTGCCACGCGCGCTTTGATTTCGTGCGGCTGTATTTTGCCTCGCCATGTGCTCCGTGGCCGCAAATGTAGCCGTTGTAGTGCGGCTTTTTGGCCAAGGTCGCCTCGTCGGCAGACATATGCCAAACGGCGCCGGACTTCGGTGCATGCTTTTTGCGTTTTGCGGACAACGCTCCCACCTCCTCTCGCCAACGGATTGCGTGTCTATGAGCCCGATAATAGCAGTTTTGCTGAGCATGCGCGCAACGAAGTGAGGTGCTGAACAAGACAAGGTGCTAAATGAGGTAACGCGCTGAATGAGGTAGGCCATTAAACGAAGCAAGGTGCTAAACGATGTGAAGCGCTAAACGAGGCACGGTGTAAGATAGGTAAATTCGAAGCGCCGATTGACGGAATCGATCGGCGCGGTTCGTTGGATGAAGGGGGACTCATGAAGGTTCTTATGGTCAATGGCAGCCCGAAGTCGAAGGGCAATACGGCCGCGGCGCTTGCCGAAGTCGGCGCGGCGCTTGAAGGCCACGGCATCGAATGGGAGGTGTTCCAGCTGGGCGCTGCACCCGTGCGTGATTGCGTCGGTTGCGGCAAGTGCGGCGAGCTCGATTGCGCGTGCGTATTCGATGACGACATGGTTAATGAGCTCATCAAAGCCGCCCAGCAGGCCGATGGTTTCGTATTCGGCACGCCGGTGTATTACGCGCATCCCACCGGCCGCATTCTGTCGGTGCTCGACCGCGCGTTCTATGCAGGCGGGGCGGCATTCGAGCATAAGCCGGGTGCGGCGATCGCCGTGGCTCGCCGCGGAGGCATCACGGCATCGTTCGACGTGCTCAACAAATATTTCACCATCAAGCAAATGCCCGTTGTGGCGTCGACCTATTGGAACGGTGTGCACGGACGCGTGCCGGGCGAAGCCGCGCTCGATGAGGAAGGCATGCGCACGATGCGCAATATCGGCCACAACATGGCATGGATGCTGAAGTGCATCGAGCTCGGCCGCGAAAACGGCATCGAGCCGCCCGTTGCCGAAACGGGCGCCATGACCAGCTTCATTCGCTAGGGGTCCACGAGCCAGCTTCGACGGGAACGCGCGCAAGGCGAATTGGACGCGCCTGGCTGGCGGCGGCGGTTCTCGCCTGCCGCGGTTTTCGTTCTATGCCGCGACCGCCTTCTGGTGCCTGGCGGCCTGCGCCTGCGCCTGGCGAACGCCGGCGTAGGCGCGATGCCTCGCGAAGAAGAACAGCGCAATCATGGTGGTGCCGGTGACGGTCCACGTGATGGGGTAGATGTTCATGAGCGAGGTGTAGTCGTTCATCGACGGGAACACCCAGAAAATGAACGCGATGCGCAGTAGGCACGATCCCACGATAACCACGATGGTGGGCAGCACCGACCAACCCATGCCGCGCATGGCGCCCGCGGTCACCTCGTAGGTCGATGTCATGCATTCGAGCAGCTCAACGTGCCACATGCGAATGGTGCCGTAGCCAAGCGCGGCGGCCTCGGTCGTGAACGCGCCGAGCGAGATATTGCCCAGGCCAACGAAAATCGCGCTCAGGGTAAAGGCGCTCAGCACCGCCGCCGCCATGCAAATGCGCACGATGGAGTCGCATCGCTTGAGATTGCCCGCGGCGAAGTTCTGCCCGATAAACGTCACGGCCGCTTGCGAGAACGCGCTCACGAAGAAATACGTGTAGTACTCGTAGTTCATGGTGGCCGCCGAGCCTGCGGTGGAATCGGCGCCGAAGCTGTTGATCGCCGCTTGGATAATCACGTTGGAAAGCGAAAAGACCATCGACTGAAGGCCTGATGGCAGGCCGATATACAAAATCATCTTGAACGCTTTGCCATCGACGGCCAGGTGGCGCGGCTCAAGGCGGAACGCGTCTTCCTCATGCAATAGCATCCGAATGACGATGGCCGCGGAAAGCGCGTTCGAGATGTCGGTCGCAATCGCGATGCCGATAACGCCGGCATTGAAAACAGTGACTGCAATTACGTTGAGCACCACGTTGAGCAGCATCGCGGCAGCGAGCGCGTACAACGGGCGTCGGGTGTCGCCTTTCGCGCGCAGCACGGCCGAGCCGAAATTGTACGCGAGGAAGAACACGCTGCCCGCGAAATAGATGCGCAGGTACCACGCGGCCTCTTCGGTTGCCTCGGCGGGCATTCCGATGGCGTCGAGAATGGGCCCGGTAATGAGCATTCCAACGACGGTGAGCAGGGCGCCGCATACAAGCGTGAGCACGGCGGTCGTTTGTACCGCGCTCTTCACGAGGTCCATGCGCCCGTGGCCGATTCGAATGGCGATTGCGACGTTCGCGCCGACTGACAGGCCTACGAAAAGACCGATGAGCAGGGAAATGACCGGTGCCACGCCACCGACGGCCGCCAGGGCGCCGCTATTGATGAATCGTCCGGCGACAACGGCGTCGGCGGAATTGAACAGCTGCGAGATGATCGACGAAAGCGCCAGCGGAACGGCGAATACGATGATCTTGCCCAAAAGGGGGCCGTGCAGCATGTCGATGCTGTTGGTCTTTTTCGGCTGCGCAGGGGTTTTGTCTGTTTCGAGCTCGGGCGAGGCGGAGGCGGTGTTGTCTGTGGTGCTCATTGACGCTGGCGTCGCTTTCCGCGCTTGAGGCGCTTTGTTTCGAGTGGGTTTCAGGTGCTCAAAGGGTATAACACTTTTGCCTGGTCAAGGGGCAGTGAATACACGAAGCGCACACGCAACGCCCGCAGGTCGCACAAACGTTGCGCCGCGATGGCGCTTCAGGCCTCGAAAAATGCGTGCCGTCTATTGAAGCGTGAGCGCGTGTTCCTCTTCCGCAATGTCGCTTTCATCGAATTCGTAGTCTTTGCCAGGCAGAATCGCATTCAGAATGATGCCGGCAAGCGAGCCGATGGCCAGGCCCGAGAGCGAAATCACGATGCCGGAAACCTCGAAGGTGATTGCGCCGGCCGCACTGTAGGCGATGCCGATGGACAGCACGAGCACGATGGCGGCCACGAGCACGTTGCGGCTTTTCTGGAAGTCGACGTGGTTTTCGACAAGATTGCGCACGCCCACGGCCGAGATCATGCCGTAGAGCACGAGCGACACGCCGCCGATCACGCACGAAGGCATGGCGCCAATCACGGCGGCGAATTTCGGGCTGAATGAAAGCACGATCGCGCAGCACGCCGCGATTCGCACGACGCGCGCGTCGAACACGCGGGTCAGCGCGAGCACGCCGGTGTTTTCGCCGTAGGTGGTGTTGGCCGGGGCGCCGAACAGCGAGGCCAAAATGGTGGCGAGGCCATCGCCGAGCAGCGTGCGGTGCAGGCCCGGGTTGGCGATGAAGTTGCGCTCGCACGTGGAGTTGATAGCCGAGATGTCGCCGATGTGCTCGATCATCGTGGCGAAGGCGAGCGGCATGATAGTAATGATCGCGGTAATGGCGAGGCCCGTGTCGAAGCCGGGGCCAAACAGCGAGAATACGGTGTTGTCCCAGCTGAATGGCAGGCCGATCCACGCGGCTTCGGCCACGCCCGAGAAATCGACCTCGCCCATGGCAGCCGCGGCGGCGTAGCTTACCACCACGCCGATAAGGATGGGGATGATCTTCACCATGCCGCGCCCCCAAATATTGCAGACCACAATGGTTGCGATAGCGATAATCGCCACAATCCAGTTGGTGGAGCAGTTCGCAATGGCCGAACTCGCCAGAATGAGGCCGATGCAAATGACAATGGGACCCGTAACTACGGGCGGGAAGAAGCGCATGACGCGCGCGGGGCCGAATGCGCGGAAGAGCGCCGAAAGCACCAGGTAAAGCAGGCCGGCGCACGCGACGCCGAGGCATGCGTAGGGTAGAAGTTCGGCCTCGCCGTTGGGGGCGATGGCGGCGTAGCCCGCGATGAACGCGAACGACGAGCCCAAAAACGCTGGCACCTTGCCCTTGGCCAGAATATGGAAGAGCAGCGTGCCCAGGCCGGCGAACAGCAGCGTGTCGCTTACCGAAAGGCCCGTGAGCACCGGCACCAAAATGGTGGCGCCGAACATCGCGAACATGTGTTGGATGCCTAGCACAAACATGCGCGGCTTGCCAAGGGTGGTCGCGTCGTAAACGGCGGGTGGGGTTTCGGACTCCGAAGTGGCGCGGGCGGTATCGCTCATGGTTTGCCTTTCTGGAAGATTTCAAATCGTCTTATGATAAGGCTTCGAGGGGCTGCTCGTTCTTTGAAATACGATTTTTCGCGCGTCAATTCGGCTTGGGGCTATTCCCAGCCCTTCCATACATCGGGTTGATAGCCGACCGTGGCTTGGCGTCCGTTGCGCACGATAGGTTCGCGCAGTATTTGCTGGTTTTCGAGCACTTTGTCGAATTTCTGGTCGGCGCCGAGATACTGCACGAGCGCAACCGTGTCGGCGTCTTTTGCCGACGGGTCGATGAGCGCGTCAATGCCGCCAGCGGCGCGGGCAACGCTTTCAAGCTCGCCTTTGCTCAGGCCTTTTTCCTTCAGGTCGACGAACTGGAACTTCACGCGGCGTTCCTTGAAGTAGCGCTGCGCCTTTTTGGTGTCGAAACTTTTCTTGGTGCCGAAGATCTGGATGTTCATGTTCGAGCCTTTTCGGTCGAGCAGGTGCTTCTCCTGCGAATATGACAAAAAATATGCCGTCAGTATAACTTTTCGTCGCCGCTCGGGCGCGAATGGGGCGCTTGGCCTAAGTCCGATATGGCGAAGGGCGCTTTCCCTGGTTCGGGCGAAGCTGGTCCAAGAGGGGTGGGCGGGTTGTTGCGGGCCAGTCGACCAACCGGGGAAGAATCGGCTATGCAATAAAGGGTTGGGCGGAAGGGGAAATCGCGCTTGGGTATCCCTTTTGGTTTATGGCAAGCAGGCCGATGGCGGCGAAGGGCGCGAAGCCAGGCGCAAAACAGAAGGAAGAAAAGCTCGTGGGCTAAAGGGCGACGAGCACTTCAGGCGTGGCTCCCATGCACACATTTCTTTGGGAAAGCCTGAACGCAATCTGTCGGACCTCGGCTGCTTCTGCGCTATTTCTTTTCAAGATGCTTTACTTCGTGCTCTTCCGCATGGCCCTCTTCGTGTTCTTTCATAACGACATGAACCACGTCGGGACGCTGCTTCGGCATGTAAATGTGCTGGTAGTCGGTGTGTACGTGCTCGCGATGCTCGTGGATGTGCTCGGACACGATTTGTCCCGCGTGGTGCGGGTCGTGGGCGATCTCGCGCACCGCATCGATGGGATGGCGGTCGGCGACTCCGTAGGTCGCGCCCGCGAACAGCGGCATGATGAATACCGTCACAGCGCCCGCGGCGACCATGATGGAGGCCGTGCTCGCGTCGATGGACCCGTTTTTCACGCACAGCGAGGTAACCGCGACGATAATCGGCAGGGCCGTGGTGCAGTACAGCGCAACCGAAATACGCTCGTGCATCGTGTACTTCGCGCGCGTTTTGGGCATCGAAAGCGAAATGATAATGGGAACCGTGCGCACGACGAGCAGCAGCGCGACAAAGCGTACGAGCATGGCCGGATCGGCCGCGATGGCCGAAATGTCGATTTTCGCGCCCGACACGATGAAAAACAGCGGAATGAGGAAGCCGAAGCCAATGGCGTCGAGCTTGGTTTCGAGCGACACGTTGCCTTCGGGCGTGATGAACCTGAGCACGAAGCCCGCCGCGAACGCGCCGAGCACGATATCAATGTCGAACAGCGCCGAAAACGCTACGAGGGCGACCAGGATCATAATGGTGCCGCGCACCGATGTTTGCGAGGTGGTGTTGGCTTTTGCTTCGAGAAATTTGTAGAGGCGCGTGCCGTTTTTGCGTGCCATGGCAGGTACGAGGGCCGCGATGACGCACAGAATCATGAATGCGGCGAGAATCGCTGCGGTCTGCCAGTTCGTGCGCGTGGAGAGCAGCACCGCCATGGCGAGCACTGGGCCGACTTCTCCCCAGGTGCCGTATGCGATGACCGCGCGGCCGACTTTCGTGTTCATGAGCTCGCGCTCACGCAAAATGGGCATGAGCGTGCCGAGCGCCGTGGTCACAAGCACGATGGCCATGGGAACCACTCCAATGCCGCCGATGGCCAAATTCGGATGCAAAAACACGAGCGCCAGCGCGAACGCGAAGGTGACCAGCCATGTACGCAGGCCTTTCTTGCCTTCGGTGCCCGTGAGCATTTTCGGGTTGATTTCGTAGCCCGCGAGCAAGAACAAAAACGCGAGGCCCAAATCGGAAAGCAGCGTAATGGGTTCGGTGAGCCAAATATGGTTCAGGCAGTTGGGACCGAGGATTGCGCCGAAAGCCAGAAGAAGAACGGTTTCGGGAATGGGCTTTTTCGGAATCGCCTGCGCGATAACGGGTGCCACAAATGCGACAACCGCAATAATTGCGAGCGAGATGAAATCATGTGCCATGGGATGCTTCCTGTTGTTGGACGTTATCGTCCTTTGCCAAACCTAATTAGCATAGGCGATTTTGGAGCGTCTTGGGCAAAAAGCGCGAAATGTCGCTAAAACGATGCCTTTAACAGGTCCTGATGATTTAGGCGGGAAGGGCGGTAGGGCGCCGAGCTCGCTGCGGCATGGTTAAGAAGGTCGGGCAGGCTCCTCGAATTCGCAACTTTTGTCACTTTTTAAGCGTTTCGTTTACGCGAACTTCACTGCGGTGCCGTAAGCGAGGATTTCAATCGTGCCTTCGGCGATGCTGTCGCTCGCGAAACGCATGGCGACAACGGCGTCGGCCCCAAGATTTTGCGCAGCGGCAACCATGCGATCCTCTGCGACTTGGCGAGCCTCATCGGTCATTTGCGTGTACGACACAATTTCGCCGCCGACAATGCTTTTTACGCCGGCCATGAGGTC
>NZ_CDRRGL010000050.1:0-12760 GCF_977041755.1 Slackia sp. | reverse complement strand
ATTTCTTCCAAACCCCCCGTCAATAAAAATGGGGCGCCCGAAGGAGCCCCTTTCAGTTCTACATTAGACATTTGCGGGCACGTTGAGGGCATTCTCATTCAGGCGCATGGTTCTGCTGTTTTCGCCTTCTGCATGCAATTATTGTCGCTGAAACGATACGAGCAACAGCGGCAGCCACAAACAAGCCGAATCCGATATACAGCCCCAGGGCGATAGACGGGTCGAATGTCGACACATCACGCCAGGGCGTTCCCATGTTTCGAGGGAAGTCGATAGCCCAGATGAACACGCAGGCAAACAAGGCGATATCGGCGATTGCCGCAGCAAGCACGACTGTCTTTCCCATCTTCCGCACAAGCAATCGCGCAGCCCAGCGCCACACAGGAACAAACAGCAACGGAAGTGCACATATCAACCAGAAATGCACCCATTCCGCATTTGCCTCAGCATGCGCCTCGTCGTATTCCGTTTCATCAAGATCGACCGCATTATTGCCCATGGCGACATCAAGAATGCCATTCGCCAAATTAAAGAACAGCGAGTTGCCCGCAACCGAGTCGTAGCCATCACCAAGCACGACCACACCAATGTCACGGTCCGGCAAAATCGCCATGCTCGCTACATTGGTCTCAACGTCTCCATCGTGACAAAATATGAGCTCGCCGTCGTTGTCGTACGAGGTCCATCCCATTCCGTAATATGAATCACCGTCCGGATCGGGCACGCGGCTCATGAACATCTGCATGATGCTGTCATAATCGAGCACATTCTTGCCGCCGGCCAAATACATTTGCAGGTAATTCGCCATGTCGCGAATGCTTGCGGAAACATACCCCGACGAAGGTCCTCCCCATGCATCATCGTTTTCGGCGTGCTGAAAATCATCCTGCACATAACGTCCGAAATAATTTCTGTGGCCAAGCACGTTTCTTGAATCAGAATACGTCGCGGCATCATCGGGGTCATCGTCGTTGATGCCGCCGAAAGTGTTGCTGTCGTATTCCCCAAGCACATCATTCGTGCGCAGGCCCTGCGCGGAAGAGTCGACCATATTGAGCGGAGCGAAAACATGCTTCGCCATGTATGCGGAATACGACTCCCCCGATACATGCTCAACGATGCGCCCGAGCAAGTCATAATTGGCATTTGCGTACGAAAACTCGCCGAAGCTGTCCCCCACCGTTGCCTCGTTGAGCGACTCGTAATACCCGAACCCGCTTGTTTGATTGAGCAACATTCGAACACTGACCTCGGGAGATATGAGATATTCGGGAGCATAATCGCTCGCAGGAGCATCCAGGTCGATTTTTCCCTGCTCCACAAGCTGCATGATCGCAACCGCGCACATCGACTTGCTCAATGAGCCGATATAGAAAGCGTCACCAGCACTTTCACACGTTCCAAACGTGCGCATATACGCAACCCCTTGGCTCGTGACAACGGCAACGGCTACTCCTGGCTCGTGAGTGCGACCAACGTTACGCGAAAGATACGAATCAAGCGCCGCCGAAAGCTCGTCGGAATCCAAATCGGTCGATGAAATGCCGATTGACGAAGTCGCAGAAACAGCGTCCTGTTTCGCAGGCTCGCCGGCATACGCCATGTGCGTAGTCGATACCGCGATAAAGCAGAGAACGCCGATGAAAACCACCGTGACGAATCTTGCCCATATGAGGTATATGGAACGAAACGGGTGCACTACGCCACATCCTCTGCTAAAACGCAGCATAAATGAATTGAACAGGCTCTGCGAAACCCGAAAATACTTCGTACCAAAATACAAGGCAGCCCGCAATCAACAAGAACAGCCCGGCGCCGACAGTCAGAGCAATCGGGTGGCCGCAGGCGAACGCAATGACTTCACAAGAAATCGTATGCAGGTTTGGACGCTCTTTCATAAACTGGCGAAATGTCATTCTGCACCGCCTAGGAATGCATTATCTTGGCCATTCACGAAATCATACACAGCATGCTCGATGCGCACCCAGCCAATCCAGCCCGGATGCACCGTATCACACAGGAAATATTTTTCGTATTCGCAGCTTGAAAAGTCAGCATAGGCAACGCCCGCCTCGTCGCACAAAGAGCGCGCCTGGTCATAAAATTGGGCACGAATGTCAGAAGTCACACCCATCTCGTCATACCAGCCGCCATGCATGGGCAGAATCACAACAAGCGGCTCAAGACCCGCCTCCCTGCATACCTTCAACAAGCACTGAAAATCGGCCCATTCATCATCGGCATGCACGAAATCTTGATTTTGCTCGCTTTTGTACTGAGAGTTTTTATCCCAATAAGCATCATGGATGCCGTAATCGTTATTGGTGCACGACTGCTCGCCTTGCGCCTGCGCATCGGAAAGCAGCACATCCCAGTCGGGCTCCCCCGTCGGCTCCCCAGTCGATCTCGTTGGGGAATTCTTGGGCGACCCCTTCACCAACGCGTCAATTTTACTGCGAATGCGCAGGTCATTTGAGAATTGATACGCAGCGTCATTAATCGCATCAACAAAAGTGTCGTCGTTGGCAGCAGCAATTTGCGTTCCATCAACGCCGAGCGTCTCAAGACGCTGGCGAACATACGCCTTCGTGTCATCGCCGATGGAGTCGTTTTCCAAAAAACCCTTGTACAGCTGATATGAAAACTTCGACGAGAGCTTCGACTGCTGACCGTTGCCTTTGAAGAACCACTGCGGCGAAAGCATGAGCACCACTTTGCGATTCTTCGACGCCGGCGCATATGCCCCGGCGGCAATCGCCTGCCAGAGACTTTGGTCGAACGCCTCGCCCACGTACGTCATATCGACGCCGCTCACGCTTTCGCCAAACACTTTCTGAGGGCATTGATTCACCAGCGGCGATGAAATATAGAGCTCTGACGTGCCAAACGTCAGAATGCCGTCGTCGCTCATGTTCGTCGTCGTAAAGTCGACGCTTTCCGATTTCGTACCCGAATAGACGTAATCGTAGAGGCGCGTTTGGTCGGCCACATCGCCCTGGCGCGGAAGCGCGCAGCAAACGCCGCCCACCACAAAGGCGATTGCGACAAGACCGGCCACAACGCCCTTAAGAAGAAGCATGCCCGAAACCTTCTTTTCAGGTGCCATTTCGGCCAAAACGCACCTCCTTTCCTTCGCCGTTTCCGTAACCCTTACATGCGTTTCTCAACCTGTTCGATAATCAAGTTCACCGTATTCATCTCTTCTCGCTCAACTTCGGTAGGAGCAATCGAAACGTCGAATTCATCCTCGATATCGACGAGCAGCTCGACCGCCGCCATAGAATCGAGGAACCCGAGCTCGAAAAGGTCTTCATCGCGATGATCGCGAACCTCTTCGTCGCCGCATACCTCCTCGAGCATGTCGAGCATCTTCTCTTCGACTTCCTCGTGAGTCATCGTTGCCATTGCCGTCTCCTTTCTAACAACGCCTCGCGGCGTTTTCGCTCTTCAATTCGCTTCGCACTCAACGTCACGCATCATGCACCACATGCGAGACGCGTGATTTGCCCCGAAAACAATGCAAAGCCGAAAAATACCGCTTGCATCGTCACGAACCACGATACGCCTCGAAACCACAGTTCCTTCTTATGCGCTTTATAGAATTTCGTTTTCTGAAACGCTTCTGTCGCCGCGAGCAAAACGCCATGGAACAGGCCATACAGCAAATAATCGGCAGACAAACCATGCCATGCGCCCATAAGAAGCATGTTCACCATGAAACCGCATTGAGCAACGCGCAAACGTTTTTTAAACAGCTTATGCTTCAACGCGAAACGCGAGAAACGCATGAACACAAAGTCACGCAGCCAAAAGGAAAGCGTGATGTGCCAACGATTCCAAAAATCTTTAATATCGACCGCCAAAAACGGGGCGCGGAAGTTGCGCGGCGTGCGAATACCGAAGCAATAGCTCGCGCCCATCGCCATAAGACTGTAGCCCGCGAAATCGAAGAACAAATACAGGCCATATTGATAGGCGATGATGACCTGTTGCCACAGCTCAACGCCAAGCCCCGCATTTCCCCACCCATGAGGGTCATAGAGGCGGAAGATATAGGCGGCAATAACCATTTTGTAGACCATGCCAGCCGCAATGAGCACTATGCCTCGAGCGAGAAGCCCGGCATATTCGTCGCGCGAACGCGTCGCATGAAGATCCTCGACAAAACGACGGCTGCGGTCAATCGGTCCCGAGGTAAAAACGGGGAAGAACACGATGAAGCACAGCCAATCGCTTGGGCTCATGCGTTCAATGATGCCATCGTGCACTTCAATAACAACCTGAGTTGCTTTGAACGTCAAATATGAAATGCCCGCAAAGCCAAGCAGGCTCGCATCAAACGCACCGCTCACCTTGCATACGACAAGCGGGTACAGCGTAAACGCAAGCGCTATGCGAAAGCTCCATTTCGATTTCGGTGTGCGCATGATTAGGACGCATCCCGCGGCAGACGAAGCCAAAAACAGCACGAAGCAGGCAAATTGCGCAGCATCGTTCATGAAAAGCAGGGCCACAAAGAACAATGACGCAACGAGACCATACCACTTCAGGGGTTTTTCGAGCAAGCCAAGCGCCGCCGCGCCCACGACAGCAACGGAAAGCAGGACGAAAAAACTGGGATCAGCGTAAAACGACATAACGACCAGCTTACGCGCGCTTGCTGCGCGAAGGCGCCGCAAGCGCTTTGCGGTCGATTTTCCCATTAGGGGTCAAGGGCATTTCGTCAATAAGGGCGAAGCGACGAGGAACCATATATTCAGGAATGCGCGCAGCAAGCGACGCCTTAAGCGAGCGCTCCAGGTCGAGCTTTGAGGGAACCTCGACCTTTCCCTCCCCGTTGTCGCAACAAACAGCGCAATCCGCCGCATCGGACTCGAGCTCCTCATACGCCGGCGTTCCGTCGGGGTGCTTTTGCAGAACGATGAACGCCTTTAAATACGCGATGCTTTCCTTATGAACCACCGGCACGACGCACGCTTGCTTCACGCCCCTGAGCGCGCGAATGTTTTCTTCGACATCTTCGAGCTCAATGCGGAAGCCATGGAGCTTGATGAGGGAGTCGAAGCGACCTTCGCAATGCAAAACTCCCTGTTCATCCACATGCCCCGCATCGCCCGTGCGATACGCGCGCACCTGCGTTCCATCACAGAGCGACGATTGTGAAAACGCCTTTTGAGTTTTCTCGGGATTGCGATAATAGCCCTTTGCCACCGTGTCGCCCACGATAACGATTTCGCCCGAATCGCCGGTCGCGCACGACTCTCCCGTCTCCGGGTCGCAAATGCGAATCTCGGTACCAGGTCGCGGCGCACCCGCCGGCAGCGGCGCGTCGCTCGCAAGTTCGGCTTCCCCGATCTCGCAATACGTCACAGCCACGGTCGATTCCGTTGGGCCATACGTGTTCGCCACGATGGCATGCGGAAAACGCTCACGGAGCGCAGCGGCTGTCGCATGGCGCAACGCCTCGCCGCAGAAAAGAAAGAGCTTCACACTTGGAAGCATGCTTTCGGAAAACGAAGGGTCGACCAGGCACAAATCAGCGAACGAGGGGGTCGAAACCCATACCGAAACGTCAGATTTCGCCAAATCGGCGAACAACGAGCGCGTGTCAGCCGTGAGCTCATGGGAAACGGCATGCATGCGGCCGCCCGTCGAAAGCGCACCGACCAATTCGTATTCGGAAAGGTCGAACGAATACGGCGGCTGGTCGAGAAACACCTGGCCGCCCTCGCGAACTACAGGGAACGTGCGCACCCATTGCATGAAATTGCACACATTGTTCGCCGAAATCTCGATACCTTTCGGCTTGCCTGTAGAGCCCGACGTGAAGATGATATATTGCGTTTCCTCACCGCTCACCCATATATCGCTCGCAGGCGCGTCGCAGCCAGAAAACGCGTCGATAAGCGCGACGGGATCAGAAAAGCCGGATATATCGAGCACGCGATCGGTGGCGACATAAGGAGCCAACGCCCCAGACAAAGGCGCGGCGCACACGACGAAGGGGGAATCAAGCTGGGATAGGATATCGCCAATACGCGATGCAGGAAGCTCCACGTCGACGGGTACAAAGGCATGGCCACTTTTCAAGCAGCCAAGGAAGCTTGCAACCATGCGAAAATCCTTATGGCCGAAAACCACGATCGGGAAACGATCAGACGTCATTTCGCGAAGCTTTGCGGCAATGGCGTTCGACGCCGACGAGAGTTCGCCATACGTCATGCAGCAGGAATCGGCCTCGAAAGCAATCGCCTGGGGCGCTATGGCCGCCTGCGTTTCAACCGATTCGACGAAAGCGTTCGACACCATGCATTCCCCCAACAAACGAGACCTTTAATAGAGCCACTTTAATTCTGTTGAAAGAATGTTTCTATGCCCGTTATCGTTTCGACGCATGACGCACAAAGCGCCACCACACCGGCACCGCATAAAATCAATGCTCTATGCATGAAGAATTCAAGCGAAAAAGCAAAGGTACGCTCGTCGACGCACATGAGAAAATTGCCAAGTGTTATTCAAGGCTTCCAAGCGAACCGAAGTGCCAGCGCGCCCGTGCGCTTAACAAAGTGAAATGACGAATCAATCGATAAACTTCGGCGGCATGGCTCCAATTCCAAGATATTCCGCAGCGAGCGACATGGGCTGAATCGTGGGCGAAGCAAACAATTTCGACGTGCCATATGCGATAAGGGTTCCCTTTTCGTCGGTGATACGCCCCTCGGTAAGACTTATAGTTCGGCCGTGCTTGATAACTTCACCCTCGGCATACATGATTCCGCTGTGGGCGGAGTGCATGTCGTTCACCGTAAGGTCGATGGTGGTGTAGCCCACGTCTTCAGGCATGCAGCACAACAGGCACCAATACGTCACCGAATCGAGCAGCCCAGCATTCACTCCCCCGTTAATGCCACCGAACATGTTCGTATGCTTTCGGTCAAGCTCCATGCGACAACGATAATGGCCGGCATCAAGCAGCTCGGTCGTGGTGCCAAGCAGCTTGAGATAGGGGCTTTCATCGATCATCTTCGATGCGACTTTGACATATTCAGGATTAAGTTTCATGATTTCCCTCTCATCTTCCCTTGACCTATGATACACGCGGCATTAGCTAGCCCATATTCGAAAAATCTTTGATCCCCTGCAAAAGCAGGTCAACCTCTTCAACCGTGGTATCGAAGCCAAAGCTTACGCGAATCGTCGATTTACCGAGCTTCAAGGGAATTCCGGCCGCCTGGAGACTCAAGGGGTGCTTCGGACGCCATGTGCCTTTAGGAACGGTCGTATGGTTTTCGGTACATGCGGAAGCTTTAGAAATGAAAATGCCCCGCTCGCCCAAGAAGTCAAGCAAATCTTGGCTGAAGAGGCTCGGCAGCGACACGTTCACGATATAAGGCGAGCCATCGTCGCGGGAGTTTACGATGGCATCAGGGGCGGCATCGTGCAGTCCTTCGACAAAACGCACTTTCAATCCGTAGGCGTGAGCGAGATTCGCCTCGCGATTCTCACAAGCCTTTTTTGCGGCAACCGCAAATCCCGCAGCTAAATACACCGGCTCAGTGCCCGACCGCAGGCCCCGCTCCTGGCCCCCACCAAAGGCGTTGGTGAACATCTGCGTGCCGCGCTTCACATAGAGCGCGCCAATGCCGCGCGGCCCGCCGATTTTATGGCCGGCAATGGTAAGCAGATCGACTCCCCAATCGCGGGGAAGCGTTGGCAGCTTTCCAAACGATTGCGTCGCGTCGCAATGGACAAGCGCACTTGGAGCACGCTCATCACGGGCAGCGACGATTTCGGGAACGGGAAGCAGCCAGCCGAGCTCGTTTTGAACACGCATCACAGAAATAAGCGTCGTGGGCTTGAGCAAAGCGCGGTGCAGCTGCTCCATGTCAAAATCGCCCGCGACGTCTTCAATATGCTCAACATCCCAGCCCTCGCGCCGCATGCCACGAACCGACCTTGTAACAGAAGCGTGTTCGAGGGAAGACGTCACAATGCGGCGTGATTCGCCCTTGCGCGCCATGCAAGCCCCGCGCACGGCGAGGTTATTGGCCTCGGTCGCACCGGAGGTAAAGAAGATCTCGTCGACGTCGACGCCAAGGCATTCGGCGATCGTGGCACGCGATTGCTCGAGCACCTCTTTCGCGGCATAGCCCACCCTATGAGACGAAGATGGATTGCCCCATGCATGGCGCAACACGTCATTCATCGCTTCAATCGCCTCATCGATAACGGGCGTGGTTGCAGCATTATCCAAATAAGCATTGCAAGCAGGCTCTTGCATGGTGATCCTTAATCGAATGCGCAAAGCAAAGCATCGCGCCACGGTGTCGAATTTCAGCAGCAAGCATAATTCATTTCGGCAAACAAAAAGCCGCGATAGGCAATCACGGCTTTCATTTCATTTCAACGGCAGTTATTCGGTAAACAGCGGAGTAGAAAGGTAGCGCTCACCCGTGTCTGCAAGAAGGGCAACGATGGTTTTGCCCTCGTTTTCGGGGCGCTTGGCAAGCTCAATCGCAGCCCAGACGGCGGCGCCAGACGAAATGCCCACGAGAACGCCTTCGGAATGGCCAACCAAACGGCCCGTCTCGAACGCATCGTCGTTTTCAACGGCAATAACCTCATCGTAGACGCTCGTGTCAAGCGTGTCGGGCACAAAGCCTGCGCCAATGCCCTGAATCTTGTGGGCGCCAGCAGTGCCCTTCGAAAGCACGGGAGAGCTCGCAGGTTCAACAGCGACAACCTTCACATCGGGGTTCTGAGATTTCAAGTATTTGCCAACGCCGGTCACCGTGCCGCCCGTGCCAACGCCCGCAACAAAGACATCAACCTTGCCCTCGGTATCATTCCAAATCTCAGGACCCGTGGTTTTGATATGGGCCTGAGGGTTTGCAGGATTGGTGAACTGGCCCGCGATGAAGCTGTTCGGAATCTCGGCGGTAAGCTCTTCCGCTTTCGCAATAGCGCCCTTCATGCCCTTGGCACCATCGGTAAGCACCAATTCAGCACCGTAAGCTTTCATGAGCAAACGACGCTCGACAGACATGGTCTCAGGCATCGTGATGATGAGTCGATAGCCGCGAGCCGCAGCAACCGAAGCCAAGCCGACGCCCGTATTGCCGCTCGTAGGCTCAATGATCACAGAATCTTTGTTCAGCTTGCCAGCAGCTTCGGCATCGTCAAGCATCGCCTTCGCGATACGATCTTTCACAGAGCCCGCGGGGTTGAAATACTCGAGCTTTACGAGCACCTTCGCTTTCAGGTCGAGGTTCTTCTCGATATTGCTGAGCTCCAGAAGCGGCGTGTTGCCAATAAGCTGGTCAATGGAAGTGTATACAGCCATGGGGATCTCCTTTTATAGAGTGGGGTGAAAACAAAACGAGCGCGAACTTACCGTTCGCTGGCACACAAACATCGACATCGCTCGCCGGCACACGACGCCACGCCATCCCTCTTCCAATGCCTCATTTCCATATTCCCACCTTTCCTGTAGGTATAACGGTATTTTATGATTTGGAGAACACGTGTCAAGCACCCACCCGAATTTTTTCTATCGACTAAAAGCATCTCGACATTTTTCATATAATCCTATCAACCCTGTATATAATAGGATTAATACATGAAACGTCACATTCACTCTACGCCCGTAAGGAGGGCTTGCCATGATGGTTTCAACCAAGGGCCGCTACGCCCTGCGCGTTATGATCGACCTCGCGGAGCACCAGACCGATGGATACATTCCACTGAAAGAAATTGCGTCGCGTCAAAACATTTCCGAGAAATATCTGGAAAGCATTATCAAGTCGCTCGTGAAGAGCAATATGCTCGTTGGCTTGCGCGGCAAAGGCGGCGGGTACCGCCTCACGCGCGAACCCGACCAATACACCATAGGCGAAGTGCTTCGTTTGACCGAAGGTTCGCTCGCACCCGTCGCCTGCCTCGAGGCGAACGCCGAATCATGCCCCCGTATGTTTGATTGCCGCACGATTTCATTATGGAGAGGGCTCGATGAGGTCGTGAATGAATACCTTGACGGAATCACCGTGGCCGATTTGATTGCGCCGTACCAATCGGGCGACAATTACGTTATTTAGGGCGCTTTACGCAAAACCAGTCTCTCACGATGCTCAAAGCCAAACCATGCTGCCACCCCGCCTCTCGCATGACACGGGGTGGCAGCTTTGCTTTTATGAAGAAAACCAACGATATGGCATAATGTCTCGTTGGGTATTGGAGGGAACATGGAACACAACGAGATGATGGCGAACCCGATTCGCCACATTCGATTCATTGGATACGGCCTCACGAACGCATGGTCGTTCATGCTGCTGTTCGTGCCGCTTTTTGGCGCGCATGATTCAACGACTGTCGTAAGCGGCTCGATGCTTTCGGGGGCCCTTTGCGGCCTTATACTGCTGCTCGTTTCGCCCAAACTGCAAACAATCGCGGGCCGCAAGGTGCTTTCGTTCCTCTTTGCCCTGGGCGCCTCAATCGGAACGCTTCTCTACGCGTATCCTATGCTCCCATCGTCTCCCGTTGCCCTGCTCGGCCTGTTGCTTTCGGGCTTTTGCTTTATCGGCATCGTCGCTTCGTGGTTCGAGAATTACGCTTGCTTAAGCACACGCGATGTGGTGCTTCTTGCGGGATGTTCGTTTCTTTTCGCAGCGATTTTATGCCTCGTATTAGCAGCGGTTCCGATCGGTATCTCCGCATTGTTGCTCGCAGCGCTTCCAATCGCGTCGTTCGCGCTTATGCCCCATTCCCTTGTTGAAAAGCCGCACGCCACAACAGGCGAACAAGAAACCGCAGCACAAGCAGCCCATTCGCTCATCGACAATGTCAAAGCATCCGTGAAATGGCGCACGCTCGCAGGGCTTTTCGTCACCTTTTTCGCACTAGGGTCCATCGGAGCCCTTATGCCGGCAAGCGAGCCACCGTTCGATTTCGGAATCAAATTCCTCATTATTCCCGTTATCATCTTCGTCTTCTTCGCCGTAAGCGCACTCACGCTGCGCAGCAAGGTCGATATGACGATTCTCTACAAGGTGATGCTCGCGAGTTTCGCGGCGCTCGTCTTCCTGTTCTCCAATTCCGAAAACGTGCCGCTGTCGATGGTGTTTTCTGGCTTCATCACGGCAGACGTGCTTATGTGGATCATGCTCCTGCTTATCGCGAAGAAAAGCCCGGCGAAACCTATGGTCGTGTTCATCATTGGCTGGTTCGCGGAATGCGCCGGCAACGTTTCGGGACATATCGTGGCACCGCTTTGCGCAGGCCAGTCGACCATTTTTGTCGCCGCTGTGCTCATGTTCATTGTTCTGACTGTAGGACTCATGTTCTCGGAAGGCCAGTTCGTACTCGACTTCGACATCGAGGCAGACGAAAGCAGCGTGCACGTTGAGGAAACCCCCGTTGAAGATTCGCGCGACGCCATTCGCGAATTCTGCGAGCACTACGGGCTGTCACCCCGAGAATCGGAAGTGTGCGAAATGTGGCTCACGGGCCATGGGCTGAAATACATTCAAGAGAATCTCTTCATTTCAGAAGCGACCGTGAAGACGCACGTGCGCAATATCTACCGCAAATGCAACACGCATAATCGTGCTGAAATCCTCGCCCTCTACGAAGCGGGATTAGAAAAATAAAAACCTCGAGAGTGCCTGCATGTTCGAGCTTGGGCGTTGGCGCGAGCCAACGCCCATTTTTAATGGAAGCGGCCATTCGGCTCGAAAAAAAGCCCGCACGCATTCCCAATAGCGGGCACACCTGCGGACTATTATCCGAATCGGAAAACCGATTGACGAGTTGCTTTTTATTGGAGCTTTTCCAGAACAGACTCGGTTGTAGTCACACGCGAGTCGTAACAACGCGTAAAGTACTCAAGGCCGCCTTCCTGGGTTCCCACGAGGAACGTCGCGGTGGCGTCGGCGGGAACGATGGTCTTATACCCGCGGAAATACGCGCCGGCAAGCGTCTGCAGCACGCAGATATTCGTGTCGCAGCCAACGGCGATAAGCGTGTCGACGCCCAGCTCACGCAGCGTCAAATCAAGATCGGTTTGGTAGAAGCCATCGTAGCGGCGCTTCGAAATTACGAAATCGCTTTCCTGCACGTCAAAATCAGCCAAAGGCTGTGCCGCATCGCTGCCCACAATGCCATGCTCGCCCCAAAGCTCCAATTCCTTATCAAGGCCAGGAATATGGGCATCGCACGAGAACACGACCGGCAACCCTTTTGCGCGAGCAGCCTTCACGATTTTCACGCTGTTCGACGCCATGTCCTCAAGACCTGGAGTCGCTCCCCCTTCGCCACCCAAAACATCGATGACGAGCACAGCCGTTTTCGATATATCGAACTCATCGGTTTGCTGCCAGGGAGTGTTTTGCGCTACGGGAATATAAGCCATCATGTGTTCCTTCCTGCGAGGCTTACGCATTTAACGCTGATGTTTGCCGCGCGTATCGCGACCGCGGCTCGATGCGTTCTTCGAGGGCCGCGCATGCACAACTCGCTGACGCGATGCGTGCCTGCCGGCGAGCGCCTGCGTGTCGTCTTCATATTCTCTCACTTCGGAAGCGCGTTGCTTCTCCTTCGCAGCCTGCTCCATAAGCTGGGCGCGAACGCGCGCCTTTCGCTCGCGCTCGCGCGCCTCGGCATCGGAAGAAACTCTCGTCGAGGCGACGGTAGCTCCCGAAACGCGCACGCGCTGCGAAGCTTGCCCGATATTGCCATGCAGGCGAGTCGTTCGAGCCGGCACATC
>NZ_CDRRGL010000049.1:0-13161 GCF_977041755.1 Slackia sp. | reverse complement strand
GTTATAAAGCAATTAATTCAAGAAAGAGCTATTTTGCATCTTCCGCCATGAACCTATACACTTCAATCTCCCACTGCTTACGGCTCGCCTTGGCGACGGAATCAAGAATAAGACCGGCGGTAAAGGCAAGACACCCACAGAACACAAGCCCAACGGCCAGAATGGTAGAAGGAACACGAAGCACCACTCCAGTCGCAAGGAAAGCGGTGATGACAGGGATACCCACAATCAAACCAAGCGCAATCAAGATGAGTGAAATCCACGCAAAAAAAGCGAGGGGCTTGTATTCTTTAAAAAGGCTTGCAATGGCTTTAAGGACCTTCGCGCCGTCGCCAAACGTGGAAAGCTTCGACTCGCTGCCCTCGGGGCGATCTCGATACTCGATGGGCACATCAACAATGCGCCAACGTTTATCAACCGCATGGATGGAGAGTTCGGTTTCGATCTGGAAGCCCTCGGAAAGCACGGGCATGGTTTTCACGAAAACGCGATTGAACGCACGGTAACCCGTCATCACATCATCGAATGCAAAGCCATAAATGGCTTTGATGAGCCAACGAACCAGGTTATTGCCAAAGCCATGAAACGCTCGGTCGTTTTCTTCTCCATAGCTTCCGTTAGAAAGACGGTCGCCAACAGTCATGTCGGCCTCGCCCGCCTGAAGAGGGGCCAAAAGCTCACGCGCCGCCTCGGCGGGATACGTGTCATCACCGTCGACCATAATGTAATAATCGGCATCGACGTCGCGGAACATTGAGCGTACCACGTTGCCCTTGCCCTGGCGCGGCTCGTGACGCACTATCGCTCCGTGTTCTGCGGCGATTTTGGCGGTCTCGTCTTTCGAATTATTGTCATATACGTAAATTACCGCTTCGGGTAATTCGCGCTTAAAGTCATCTACCACCTTGGCAATGGTTACGGCTTCGTTGTAGCACGGTATAAGCACCGCAATGCTATTGCCCATTCGAGCCTCCATTTAAATCTGTCATTTACTCAACCAACTTTGAATTGTTGAGATTATAGCTTCTTACAAGTAAAGCCATTTATGCTATTGACCCATGCAAATAATCGGCAAATTCTCACGACCATATGCGCCTTTGAAAGCCCGAATACGGGAACATGGAATCATGACGACAGAAATGTCCAAATCCACACAACGCATTACCGATATGAGCGTTCAGACTATGCGATATCATGAAGGCGCACATGAACACTCCGCGCAAAGCGCGATATTAATGATAGGAGGGCTTCATGCCCGCAATGCTCGCAGCGCGCCTTTACCGTGTTTTGCCCCTTCTCGCAATACTCGCGATAATCGGTATCGTCGTCTATATATTCATGTCGTGGCGATACACGCCGGCGCGCGCCAAAGAGGCGGTCATAAAAATCTTCATCGCCCTAAACGGCGGCCTGTCGATTCTCTTTGCGCTCGCAACGCTCTACGCATGGATTGAAAGCAATGCATTCGTGGCCGATTTCTTCATTACATGCTTGGCAACCACGCTCATCATGCTCGGCATTACGTTCATCTGCCGCAGAAATTTCCTCAAGCACAACCCCAACTACCGCTGGCGACTTACCGACCGCGCAAAGAAAGTGCCCAGGAAATAGAAAAACCTGTTAAACGCTACGAGCATATAACAGGTTTTGAGCAGATTCGTCAGGCTTCGATGAACCCGAGGTGAACGCACGCATTCCAAATGCCGTCATCGTCGACATCGGTCGTCACGTAATCGGCACGCTGCTTCAGCTCGTCGATGGCGTTCCCCATGGCGACGCTCGTCCATTCGGGTAAAAACATGCACACGTCATTGCTGCCGTCGCCAAATACCACGACGTCTTCGATCGACGCCCCTAAGTGTGCCATGCAGCGCTTGATTCCCTCGCCCTTATCAACGGGTTCAACGAACACGGCATATGGGCTGAAACGCGCCGTAGGCACTTTCGACAGAGAGTCGATGCGCCCCTCTTCTTCGGGCGAGCAAATCACATAGACCTTATAGAAGCACTCAATCGAACGATAATCGAGCTCCGGATCGACAACCGTCTCCATATACGAATCATGCACAAGCGCGTCATAGTTGGCATAGCGAGTCCAGCGGCGACGGGAATCGTCGAAAGAGACGGCCCATACAACGCCGAGCCGCTCGCATTCCTCGATAACGTCGATACATGCTTGCGTATCGAGCGGTTTGATTCCCAAAAACTCGCCATCGAGCGTAAGGCTATTGCCGCCGTCGGCCACCATATTCTGGAACCCGAGCTCATGCATGAAGCCCTCACCCATCGCATGCAGGCGTCCCGTGCATATCGCAAGGAAATGGCCTTCGGATTTCAAGATTTCGAGCGCACGCTTCGTCGATTCGGGGATATAACGCCCCATAATCGGCCCCGCAGCCAAGGTGCCATCAATATCGAAAAAGAAATAATGTTTGTGCATATGCCTTCATCCCTATCGGCCCGATTGCATGAAGCAAACGGACCATAACCGCGCTCAAAGCGAGCAAGCAGCATCCCGATCAGGCGCATCGACTCAAATGAGGGCTAAACACAGCCCGAACAGCAACAACAGAAAGACAAAGCGCCATTGAGAACACCGCGCGGCATCCATAAAAAAGGCCGACGGTATGTCGGCCTTAGTTCGTTCATGGAGCCAGTGACAGGAATCGAACCTGCAACCGACTGATTACAAATCAGTTGCGCTACCGTTGCGCCACACTGGCAAGTGAGCTTGGTTAGTGTACCACAACTACTTTACAAGCAGCTGAGCAATTTGCACAGCATTGGTCGCGGCACCCTTGCGAATCTGATCGCCGCAGCACCAGAACGTGATTCCGCGCGATTCATTGGGGTTCGAGATATCGCGACGCATGCGGCCAACCCAAATAAGGTCTTGGTCGCTCGTATCGATAGGCATCGGGAAACGGTCGTGCGCATCAGCGGCATCTCGATCGTCAACGAGCTTCACGCCAGGAGCCGAAGCGAGAACCTCGCGAGCCTGCTCAAGCGTGATGTCGCGTTCAAATTCAAGCGTGATGCTTTCGGAATGCGAACGAAGAACGGGCACGCGAACACAGGTGCAATTCACGCGGAGCTCGGGGAGATGCATGATTTTGCGGCCCTCGTTCTGAAGTTTCATCTCTTCCGAAGTGAAGCCCTCGTATTTAAAGCCACCAATCTGAGGAATAAGATTGTTCGCAAGCTGAGCGGCGAATGCGCTCGGCTCAGGCATGGGTTCGCCCTTGCCCATCGCCGCAATTTGCGCCTCGAGCTCGCGCATGCCCGGCACGCCTGCGCCGCTCGCGGCCTGATAGGTGCTCACAATCATGCGCTGCACGCCCGCGACCTGATGAAGCGGCCACGTAGGAACAAGGCCGATAATGGTGGCGCAATTCGGGTTTGCGATAATGCCCTTGTTCCATTTCACATCTTCGCCATTGATTTCAGGCACAACCAGCGGCACATCTTCATCCATGCGGAAGGCGTGCGAATTGTCGATGACCGTTGCGCCCGCTTCCACGGCATGCGGAAGCAATTCCTTGGCGATGTCATCGCCAGCGGCGCCCAAGACGATATCGCAACCCTTGAAGCACTGCGGGGTGGCTTCTTCAATGACGACTTTTTCACCCTTGAATTCGATCGTTTTGCCAGCGCTGCGCGCACTCGCGAAAAGCCTCAAGCCAGCGACAGGGAAATCGCGCTCCTGCAAGCACTCGAGCATCTGCTGGCCCACAGCGCCCGTAGCACCCAGGATTCCGACGTTGTAGCTACTCATTGGTCGCCTCCTCTTCGGCTTCCTCGACAGTAATGATGTTATCGTCGCTGTCGACAAACGCACCGTAAATAACGCGAATAGCACGCTCGAAATCGTCGGCATCGACGCCAACAACAATGTCAAGCTCTTCGGAGCCCTGCGCAATCATGCGAATGTTGATGCCCGCATGGCCCAATTCGCCGAACAGGCGACCCGAAGTGCCCGGGCGGCTCGGCATGTTGCGGCCGACCGTGGAAATAAGTGCAAGTCTATCGACGATTTTGATCTCGTCGGGCTCGAGCTCGCTTTTAATATCGGCAACAATGGAATACAGACAATCTTTCACATCGCTGCCCTGCACCACCACGGCAAACGAGTCGATGCCCGTGGGAATGTGCTCGATGCTCACGCGATAGCGCTCGAAAATCGACAAGGTTTTGCGAATATATCCAACCTTGCTCGACATATGGTTCGTCTTCACGTGAATAGCGACGAAATCTTTCTTGCCTGCGATACCCGTAATGAGCGGCTCGGCCACGCCAGGCTCGGTTTCCTCGGAAATCACGGTGCCAGGGTCGTCGGGCGCATTCGTATTCTTAATCACAAGCGGAATGCCGGCATCTTTCACCGGGAAAATCGCCTCTTCATGCAGCACGCTCGCGCCCATGTAAGAAAGCTCGCGAAGCTCGGCGTAGGTAATGCGCGAAATCGACTTCGGATTATCGACGATGCGTGGGTCGGCTGTAAGGAAGCCGGAAACGTCGGTCCAGTTCTCATACAAGTCGGCGCCCAGACACTGAGCCACAATCGCGCCCGTGATGTCTCCGCCGCCGCGGTCAAGCAGCTTGATTTTGCCATCTTCCGTCGCGCCATAGAAGCCAGGAAGCACGAAGCACCTTTCCTCGCCGATCGCAGCCTTGAGCTTTTCGGAAGTCTTATCCATGTCGATAGAGCTATCGGGGCGGAACGTAATAACGTCGGCAGCATCGACGAACGGGAAACCTAGATATTCAGCCATCATGCGACCCGTGAAGTATTCGCCGCGGCTCACGATATACTCAGGCGTGTATTCTCCACGCTTCGCGAGCTCGCGGAAGATGCCGAATTCATGGGAAATGGGGTAGCTCAGATTCAACTCTTTGGCAATTTCGCAGAAGCGCTGGCCGATAGTGCCCAGAAGGTCATCGCATGTCACGTGGTATTGCAAGTGGGCGTTCACCAAATACAGCAAGTCGGTAATTTTGCTGTCGAACTTATCACGCTTGCCGGCGGCGCTCACGACGACAAAACGGCGAGAGGGGTCGGCCTGGACGATTGCCTTGACTTTTTTGAATTGGCCGGCAGAACTCACACTCGAGCCGCCGAACTTCGTAATCTTGATCATAGAACTACCTTCAATGCGCAGTACACGTAAAATCGATGATGCCACTTTAGCACGCAAAAGCGCAAGCCCTTTCGGCAGACGGCCAGAAGTCACCATATGTGGTACCTATTTGAGAGCCTAAGCCTAAATACGAAAACGCGCCGAGGAGACATACCCCTTGGCGCGTTTGAGTGTTATGCAAGTTGAATGCGCACTCCCTGGGTGTCGCACTCAAGCACATGCACCTGGAAATCGGGATGCATACTCTGCAGGCGCGCTCGCAGGCTTTCAGCGACCAGGCCATCATCGGTTACCGCCATAAGGGTGGAACCCGAACCAGAAATCCACAGCGTAGCCGCACCACCATTCAGGCAAACGTCCCGCACCTCATCGTAATCGGGAATAAGTTCACGGCGATAGGGTTCTTGGATTTTGTCGTCGCAGGCGGCAGCGATAAGACGAACGTCGCCCGACTCCAAACCGCGCGTAAGGCCAGAGATGCGTCCCATTTGCCACACAGCGGTAGACAGGGGCACTTCCTGAGGCACAATCTTGCGCGCCTCCTCGGTTTTAACCTCGTAAGGCGGAATAACCGTGACGAAGCGCAGGTTCGGATTCACGTTATAGCGAATGCAATTCGGCAATTCGCCCTGCGGCGTAAACGAACACACGAGCGATCCCATAATGGCGGGAGCGACGTTATCGGGGTGGCCTTCCATTTCGGTCGCAATGCTCACCGCCTCGGCGCGGCCCACAATGCGACCCGTGAGCGCGGCGGCACCCATGATGCCCGCAACCGTGCACGTCGACGAGGAACCCAAACCACGTGAAACGGGAATCGCCACATCGATATGCAGCTTAATAGGAAACGGCTCCTCACCCCAGTGCGCAAGCGCAAGCTCAAAGCTTCGGTACACGAGATTGTTTTCATTGCGATACTTCTCGGGGCAACCCGAAATCTGCAGCTCGTCAGCACGCTCGAACGTGAATTCCGAATACAGGGAAACCGCCATACCCAGACAGTCGTAGCCAATGCCAAGATTCGCCGACGTAGCCGGCACCGTAATTTTTACGCTCACAGCAACTCACCGCATTTCGTTTCAACATAAGAAGACATGTCGCCAACCGCGATCACGTCACCGAAACGCTCATCGGTGTTTTCGAGGGCGGCCAAAGCGGCAGGAGCTTTCGTTTCACTCGCGCCTTCGAGTTCGCGCATGCAAGCGAAATCGTCCTGCGGCGCAGCCAGACCCAGCGCCTCGCACACGTCATGGCAGAACTTATACGGGCTCGCGGTAGAAAGCACCACGCGGGGAACGCCTTCGGTATGAGGGTGCATCTTTGAAACATGCCACGCGCACGCCGTATGGGGATCGAGCACATAGCCCGTTGCATCGTGGCATTCCTTCATAGCAGCCTCGGCTTGCTCGTCGCTCGCCCAACCGCAGGCGAACGTTTCCTGAATGCGCGCAAGCACCTCGTCAGGCACCTGATAACGACCCGTTTTCGCAAGGTCGTCCATAAGGCCAGCAACAAGCCCAGCAGCGCCATCGCTCGCGTAGTACAGAAGGCGCTCAAGGTTCGACGAAATCAAGATATCCATCGAAGGAGAAATGGTTTTGAAGAACTCGCGATTGCGGTCGTACACGCCCTCGGTAAGGAAATCGGACAGCACGTTATTGCAATTGCTCGCGACAATAAGCTTGCCAACGGGAAGGCCCATGCGCTTCGCAAAATACCCAGCAAGCACATCGCCGAAGTTTCCGGTGGGAACGCAGAATTCAACGGCATCGCCACATGCGATTTCGCCTGCGCGAACGAGTTGGGCATAGGCATCGAAGTAATACACGACCTGCGGAGCCAAACGGCCGATATTAATGGAGTTCGCGCTTGAAAGCACCGTATTCTGCGCCGCAAGACGCTCGCGCAGCGCCTCGTCTCCAAAAATACGCTTTACGGCGCTTTGGGTATCGTCGAAATTGCCCTCGACGGCAGCGACGGCAACGTTGTCGCCGGCCTGGGTGACCATTTGCAATCGCTGGATTTCGCTTGTGCCGTTATGCGGGTAGAACACGGTAATGCCCAGCCCGGGCGTATTCGCGAAACCAGCCAAAGCAGCCTTACCGGTATCGCCGCTCGTTGCGGCAAGAATCATGATTTTTTCGCCCGCGCCTTGCGCAGCTCGGCTCATGAGCTGAGGAAGCATCTGCAGCGCAACATCTTTGAAGGCGCTTGTTGGGCCGCGGAAGAGTTCGAGCACGAACGCATCGCCGACCTTTACCACGGGAGCAACGTCATCGGTTTCAAAGGTGCCTTTGTATGCAGCCTCAACACACGACTCAATTTCTTCAGCGGAATAGTCATCGAGCAGCGTACCCAAGATATACGCGGCATTTTCGCGATACGTGTTCGTCGCAACGCGTTCGAGATCGATTTTCGTTTCGCCCAGCGCATCGGTAACGTAGAGGCCGCCATCGGAAGCAAGGCCATTGAGCACCGCGCGTTTCGCGGACACGCATGCATCGGCGTTTCGAGTGCTGTGGTACATCGAAGTCATATGCCGCCCTTTCGTTTGGTTGAATTCGCTCTAGCATACCAAGCGCGGGCAATGCAATATTACAGCTTTGTTAAATACACCGCTCACCAGCGGTAAACGGCCGATATGGCAGCCGAAAGCCACAAGCGATAGATCACTCGGCATCCGAAGCGAGCTCGGGGCCCACAACTCCTTCATGCGAGACGAAATCGGGAATGAAACTTTCTTCGGCAGCTCCCCCCTCTTGCCAGAAATAATCATCGCAGCCGATATCATCGGCATAATCGAGAAGCTCCTCGAACGCTTCAGGATCAACTCTCTGCTCAAGTTCGGGATGCAACGGAAACGTTCCCATAGGCGTGTATTGGCTCATGAGAGAAAGCTTAAGCTGGCCGAGCGTTTCTTGCACGGCATAGGTTTCATGCACATATCGCACGATTCGCTTTGTTTCCTCCAAGTGCGTCGGAAGCAGCAGCACGCGAACGATAACGTGCGCGCCCTGTTTCACCATCGCATCGAGCGAAGCCATAGCGAATTCGGGGTACGTTGGCGCTTTCGAATAGCTGCGCGCCGTCTGGGCATCGATATAGCGAAAATCGACCAGATAGGTATCGACGAGCCCTTTGAGCAAAGCGATAGTTTCTGGCGTTTCGTAGCCTGAAGTGTTGTACACAAACGGAATAGTGAGCCCCGCTTCACGCGCGAGCTTTGCCGCTTCAATAATTTGGGGCACATAGTGCGTTGGCGTTACAAGGTTCACATTGAGAGCGCCTTGGTCCTGCAATTCCAAAAAAATGCAAGCAAGACGACGCACGCTCACATCGACGCCGCAGCTGCCGTTCGCGATGGGTTCGTTTTGACAATACACGCAATGCAGCGGGCAATTCGAGAAGAAAACGGCCCCGCTGCCCACATTGCCCGAAATCGGCGGCTCCTCCCAGAAATGAAGGGCGGCCCGGGCGATACGCAGCTCGTCAGCCGCGCCACACACGCCCCGCGCACCCGCTACGCGATTCGCGCCACACGCACGAGGACAGAGCGAGCAATGTTCAAGCAAGGAAATCGTGGCATCAGAAAAAGAGGCCGTCGAGAGAGCGGCCTCTTCCATACATGACGTGTTATCGCGCACACCCATCGATCGCCTACGCGCCGCCTTTGATTTTACGTGCGATGCGATCGGCCACCGAAAGGTCCTCTCGGCGGTCTTGTCCCCAAAATACGATTGCAATCATACCGGGACCCACATGGGTTCCAATAACAGGGCCGACATGCAAATCAAGGAACATGGCGTCTTCTTGTTCCTTCGCGATAAGCTCATGCATACGCTCAAGGTCTTTAGGACAATCGGCATTTCCCGTCACAATGGCGCCCGAAGGGCCGTCCTGAGAAACTTTATCGAGATAGAACTGGGCGAGCTGGCGAATGCCCTTTTTGCGGCCGCGGGCCACACCCTTCAAGGTGAGCTTGCCTTCCAAATCGATAGTGAGCATAGGCTTCACATCGAGTTTCGCACCCGCCGCAGCAACGCCATCGGGAATGCGGCCGCCACGACGCAACGACTCAAGGTCGTCGACCATAAACATCATGTTGAGGAAATAGCGCGCCTCTTCAGCCCACTCGACGAGTTCTTCAGCTGTAAGGCCCGCATCGCGCTGGCGCAGGGCTTCATATACCAAAGCCCCTTCCGCAACAGAAGCAAGCTTGGTATCGACGATATGCAGCTGCATGTCGGGGTACTTTTCCTGAAGCTGATCGCGCACGAGCAACGACACATTGTAGCTGCCCGAAAGCGCTGAAGAGAAACTCAAATACACCGTAGGAATGCCCGATTGCGCAGCGCGCTCGAACACCTCGGTGTAAGCGGGAATGGAAATTTGAGACGTCGTAGGGAAATTGCCCTTGCGCATGCGGTCGTAGAATTCCTTGGCGGGCATGCTCGCGCCGAAATCGTCGAGATGCTGCTCGGTGTCGAAGAGGAACGGGAATTCAACGAGATACACGCCCTCGCGCTGCACCATCTCCAGCGGCAAATCGCAACACGAGTCGATAATAAGATTGCATTTCGCGGTCATTCGTGGCCTTTCTGAAAGCGATTCCGCGCTCCTTACGCGCAATACTTTGACAGACGAACTATATCAGGTCACGGCAGCATTCGCGTCGCTTTGTCAAAAAGGAATCAAATTGTCACTTATGCCGAGCGCACCGAAACATCCCCACAACGCAAAAGGCGGCATCGAACCATAAGGCCCGATGCCGCCTTGTTATTCCGCGCTCGAGTTGAAACAAGAATTCTTACCAGCCGATTTTTTGGCCACGAAGCGCCGCCACGAGCGCCGCACGGCGATGCCACATGCCCTCTTCCAGACCCACGGGATACGTATGGGGATTCAGCAAGCGTTTCTGAGATTCGTCAAGCTTTCCAAGAGCTTCTTTCGCACGCGCCTGCGCGGCCATAGCGCAACGGTCTTCGGCGGCAAGCACCGATTTGCCATCACGCGAAAGCGGGCGAAGCAGCGTCTCGCTCGCAAGGCCCGCAAGCGATTTCTGGCGAAGCAAGTCGGACGGATCGATGATCTTGTCTTCGGCATTTACCGGTTCATTCACGTCGAAAACCATATCGCCCGCGATGCGCCCGTCTTCGAAGAAGAAGCGGCGCACATCGAGAACACCTGGAAGCGTGAGCTTGCTCGACATCTCAGATACCTTGAGGCGAGCCTTCCATTTCGAGTCGCCCTGCGATTTCGTAGCCGACAGCTTATACACGCCGCCAAGCGCCGGCTGGTCATACGCGGTTGCGAGCTTCGTGCCAACGCCCCAGCTCATAACGTTCGCGCCCTGCTCGCGAATAGATTCAATCGTGTACTCATCCAAATCGTTCGAGAGCACGATGCCGCAATCGGTCAGGCCCGCTGCATCGAGGCGCTCGCGCGCGTAACGCGAAAGCCACGCAAGGTCGCCCGAATCGATGCGAATGCCGGCAAGCTTTTCTCCGCGCTCGCGCATTTCGAGGCCCACGGTAATGGCATTTTCAATGCCTTTTTTCACGTTGTACGTATCGACGAGCAGAACGCAGTTCGTGGGGAAGCATTTCGCATACGCGCGGAAAGCTTCAAGTTCGCTATCAAACGACATGACCCAAGAATGGGAATGCGTGCCTGAAACAGGAATATCATAGAGCTTGCCCGCAAGCACGTTGGAAGTCGAGGCGCATCCGCCGACAACCGCAGCGCGACTCGCCCACAGCGAACCGCCTGCGCCTTGCGCGCGGCGCAGGCCGAATTCCGCAACAGGCGTTTTCGCAGCAAGGCACACACGAGCCGCTTTTGTCGCGATGAGCGTTTGGAAATTCACGCAATTCAAAAGCGCGGTCTCAAGCAACTGGCATTCAAGAATGGGGCCCATGACGCGAACAATGGGTTCCATCGGGAAAATAACCTCGCCCTCGCGCACGGCGTCGATGTCCACCGAAAGCTTCAGGGCCTGAAGGTATTCAAGGAACTCCGCCTTGAAGAGCTTTCCGCCGCCGGGGGCATTGAGCCCCGCCAGGTATTCGATATCGGATTCGGTGAATTCGAACCCATCGATCATTTCCGCGAGCTGCGACATGCCGCATGCAATGGCGAAGCCGCCCTTGAAAGGAGCATCGCGAAAGAAAACCGTGAAGCACGCCTGCTCGCCGAGCTTGCCATTTTCCCAATACCCTTGCGCCATGGTGAGCTGGTACAAGTCGGTAAGCAGCCCATACGCCAAGCGCGGCGTCCCGTTTTCGACGGTTGGCTCGTCGAGGGTTTTCATCTTGATGCTCCTTTCAAAAAATGGGACAGGAGCTCATTCCTGTCCCATTTTGGGCTATTGCTCGCGGTTCTGGCTCTCGCCACCCTGCGCTTTATGCGTGCGACGGCGGGGACGCCTATGCGTCGAGGTTTCGCTTGCCTGGGCCCGCTGCGAGCCTTGAGCCTTCGTCTGAGACAGGCCCGAGGAACGCTGCCCGGGGCGACGTTGCTGTTTGGGCTTATCTTGCTTTTGTGCCGCATCGCGGTTTTTCTGCTGCTGCGGCTTATCGGGGGAACGCTTAGGCTGTGCATTCTGAGAAGCCTGGCCATCGCGGCGTTTCGAACCCTGGGCGGTTTGCGAGCTGCGGCGTTTCACGCGGCCCTGGCTCTGCTTTTGCTGGTCTTCGCCGCCTGCGGCTTCACCGCGAGAACGCTGCTTGCGCTGCGAATCGCGCTTCTCTTCAACCGTAGCTTGCGAGGAAGCGCCGCGCGAACGACGGCGACGGCGCGAAGAGCGGCCCTGCTCCTCATCCGCTTCGGCCTTACGGGACTTACGAGAGCTCTCGTTATGATGCGCCACGGGCGCTTCGGCGAGCTTATCGGTGCCTGTGAAAATCGAGCGATCGACGATTTCCGCAACCTGCATATTCGGATTCGCGGCATTGATGGCAGCTTCGAGCACATCGGCGGAAACGGAATTCGGCTTACCCGACTTTTTGTCGACGCCCATCTCGGCAACAGGAACACGCACGCGCTTGTCTTCGACCTGCAGCGTGACAGTTTCGCGGGGTACGTTGATTTCAACGACCTTCGCTTCGCCACCCGGCACTTTCACCATGGACCCCTGCTTGGGGCAATGGCACTTGAATTCCTTATAGGTATCGGATTCATAGCGAAGGCAGCACATAAGACGACCGCACAAGCCCGAGATTTTTTGCGGGTTCAACGACAAATCCTGATCTTTCGCCATTCGAATTGACACTGGATTGAACTGGCCACCCAAGCGAGCGCAGCACAGCTCCTGGCCGCAGTGCCCGAAGCCGCCGACGATGCGCGCTTCGTCGCGCACGCCAATTTGACGCATGTCGATTCGAACGTGGAATTTCGCGGCGAGCGCGCGCACGAGTTCGCGGAAATCGATACGCTCGTCTGCCTCGAAGTAGAAAATCGCTTTGTCGCCATCAAAAAGGAACTCAACAGTCACGGGATGCATGTCGAGCTTGTATTGCTCGACCATTTCCTTGAAAACAGGAAGCGCCTCTTCGGCCTGAGCCTGAAGATTCGCCCACTTCGCGGAATCTTCGGACGTGGCTTTGCGCATCACGGGCTTCAAGGGGCTTTTTAGTTTCGCGATGGCGTCTTCGGAAACCTCTTTCAGACTTTCATCGGCCACGCCGTATTCCAGGCCGCGCTCGGTTTTCACGATAAGCGCATCGCCCGCGGAGAACTCGATTCCATTGGGATCGAACCACAACACCCGAGGGTTATAGGTAAGCCTGACGGCAGCGACGTTAGGCATAGAGAACCTCTCTTATCTCGAAAAGCATCGATTCGATGCTCACTTGCGGAGAAACATTATACGAAATGGCGTCTTCGCAGGCGCCCACGCACTCCTGTGCGCGCGTAACGCGCTCGAGCGTGGTGCGGGCAGCGGCGTCGTGAATAGACGCAGCCACATCGACGTTGACGACGAGAGAATCGTCGCCTGCACAGCATACTCCCACGTCGCGAAGCC
>NZ_CDRRGL010000048.1:0-13667 GCF_977041755.1 Slackia sp. | reverse complement strand
TCCCTTCAACCCAAGAAAGGAATCAAAATGGGTGTTAATCTTTCTGGTCGTCCGTTCCTCCGTCTGCTCGACTTCTCCACCGAGGAGATCGAATACCTGCTGAAGCTCTCCAAGAACTTCAAAGATATGAAGCGCGCGGGCGTTCCGCATCGTTACCTTGAGGGCAAGAACATCGTTCTGCTCTTCCAGAAGACCTCCACCCGTACCCGTTGCGCATTCGAAGTTGGCGCAATGGATCTGGGCATGGGCGTCACCTATCTTGATCCCAACAGCTCTCAGATGGGCAAGAAGGAGTCCATCGAGGACACCGCTCGCGTTCTCGGCCGCATGTATGACGGCATCGAGTTCCGCGGCTTTGCCCAGACTGACGTTGAAGACCTGGCTGCCAATGCTGGCGTGCCTGTATGGAACGGCCTGACCACTGAGTGGCATCCCACCCAGATGCTCGCCGACATCCTCACCGTTCAGGAGAACTTCAACTACGACATCAAGGGCCGCACCCTCGTCTTCATGGGCGACTGCAAGAACAACGTTGCTCGCTCCCTGATGGTCGTGTGCTCCAAGCTCGGCATGAACTTCGTGGCTTGTGGCCCGAAGCACTGCATGCCTGGCGACGACGTGGTCGAGGCTTGCAAGCCGATTGCTGCTGAGAATGGTTGCACCATCCTCCTCACCGACGATCCCAAGGAAGCCTGCACCAACGCCGACGTTATCTACACCGACGTTTGGGTCTCCATGGGCGAGCCCGATGAGGTTTGGGCTGAGCGCATCAAGGAGCTCGAGCCTTATCGCGTGACCTCCGAGCTCATGGCTCTCGCCAAGCCGGAAGCCATCTTCCTGCACTGCCTGCCTGCTTTCCACGACACCAACACCACGATTGGTGCTCAGAAGGCCGAGCAGTTCGGCATCACCGAGATGGAAGTTACCGACGAGGTCTTCGAGTCGAAGCAGTCCAAGGTCTTCGACGAGGCTGAGAACCGTATGCACACCATCAAGGCTGTCATGTACGCCACCCTGAAGTAGTAGCAGGAGATTTGCAATGCCTTACATTAAGTCAGATGGAAAGCGTATTGTCATCGCGCTGGGCGGCAACGCCCTGGGCAATACGCCCCAAGAGCAGCTTGAGCTTGTAAAGCACACTGCAGCCTGCATCGTTGACATGGTTGCTGAGGGCAACAACGTCATCGTCACTCACGGCAACGGCCCTCAGGTCGGCATGATCAACAACGCGTTTGCTTTCGCATCTCAGCATGACGAGAAAACGCCTGAAATGCCCTTCCCCGAGGCTGGCGCCATGAGCCAGGGTTACATTGGCTACCAGCTCTCGCAGGCTATTTTGAACGAGCTTCGTCGTCGCGGCATCATGCGTTCCACCGCTAACGTGGTTACGCAGACCGTTGTGTATCCCGACGATCCGGCTTTCCAGAATCCCACCAAGCCTGTTGGCGCCTTCCTGACCGAGGAAGAGGCCAAGGCTAAGGCCGCCGAGACCGGCTACACCTTCAAGGAAGATGCCGGCCGTGGTTGGCGTCAGGTGGTTGCTTCTCCGAAGCCCCGCCGCATCGTTGAGAGCGACGCAATTCAGGACCTCTTCGACGACGGCTACATCGTTGTTTGCACGGGCGGCGGCGGCGTGCCGGTGTTCGAGCGCAACGATACCTACGAAGGCGTTCCTGCCGTTATCGACAAGGACCGCTCCGCTGCCATGATGGCTGCCACCTTCAAGGCCGACATGTTGGTGATTCTCACCGCTGTCGAGAAGGTTGCCATCAACTTCAACACTCCCGAGCAGGCCGATATCGACACGATGGATACCGCCAAGGCTCAGGAATACATCGAGCAGGGCCAGTTTGCGCCGGGCTCCATGTTGCCGAAGGTTGAGGCATGCCTTGAGTATGTCGGGGAATACCCGCAGGGTAAAGCCCTCATCACGTCTTTGGACAAGGCCAAAGATGCAATTAATGGCTTGACCGGTACTACCATTACCGCCTAAGCCGATCAATCCCCCTCCTCCGGGCTGGTCGCTCGGGGGAGGGAGCATTCGCGCAGGGGAAACCGAAAGGGTTGCGCGGGTGCTCTCCCAGGAAAGGGGACTCCCATGGCTGAGAAGACTAAGAAAAAAAAGGAACCCATTAGCTCCTTTAGTATTTTGCTCATCCTTTTGGTCGTTCTGGCCGTTATTTCGTGGATTGCCGCGGCAGCCACGGGCGGTACTGTTACGGCTGCATCTCTGTCAAACATTTTGACATCTCCGATTTATGGCTTCACTGGTGCTCCTACCGATATTGTTGAAGGTGCTGCGAACCCCGACACCTTCCCGGGCGGCGCACTTGAGGTCTGCTTCTTCGTTATGATTCTGGGCGGCTTCTTGGGCGTTATGACCAAGACGGGCGCTCTCGACAACGGCATTGCCGTACTCGTGAAGAAGCTCAAGGGCAATGAGCTCGTTCTCATTCCCATTCTTATGATCCTGTTCTCCATTGGTGGTACCACCTACGGCATGTGCGAAGAAACCGTGCCGTTCTACGTTCTGCTTGCGGCAACCATGTATGCTGCTGGCTTCGATGCGATGGTTGGCTCGGCAGTCGTTCTGTTGGGTGCTGGCTGCGGCGTTTTGGGCTCTACGGTTAACCCGTTCGCCGTTGGCGCTGCGGTATCTTCGCTCGTTGACGCTGGCATTCAGGTGAACCAGGGCATCATCATCGCTCTGGGCGCCATCCTCTGGATTTCCACCACGGCTGTGTCCATCATCTACGTCATGAAGTATGCCGCCAAGGTGAAGAAGGACAGGGGTTCGACGATTCTGTCTCTGCAGGAGCAGGAAGCTGAGAAAGAGAACTTTGGCAAGGACAACGCTCTCGAAGACGTCAAGCTTACCGGTCGTCAGAAGGGTGCCCTGATCGTGTTCGCCATCGCATTTATCGTGATGGTCATCAGCTTCATTCCTTGGGAAGACTTCGGTGTTGAAATCTTCCTCGGTTGGTCTGCCGTTATCACCGGCCTTCCGCTTGGTGAATGGTACTTCGTTGAGGCTGCGTGCTGGTTCTTCATCCTGGCCCTCATTATTGCCGTGGTTGGCGGTCTTACCGAGGCTGAAACGGTGAAGGCGTTTATCGACGGCACCGCAGACATGATGAGCGTTGTTATGATCATCGCTCTCGCTCGTGGTATCTCCATCCTGATGGCTGAAACCGGTATGTCCGACTGGATTCTGTTGAATGCTTCCAACGCTTTGCAGGGTGTCTCCGCGTTCATCTTCGCGCCGGCATCGTGGCTGCTCTACGTTGTGCTTTCGTTCTTGATTCCGTCGAGCTCCGGCATGGCAACCGTGTCCATGCCCATCATGGGCCCCTTGGCTGCGAACCTCGGTTTCTCGGTCGAGACCATGGTCATGATCTTCAGCTCCGCAAATGGCTTCGTGAACCTGTTCACTCCTACCTGCGGCGCGATTATGGGTGGCTTGGCAGTTGCTCATGTGCAGTATGGCACGTGGCTTAAGTGGGTAGGAAAACTGCTCGCGATATTGGCGGTCATCTGCTTGGTGATTGTCACGGTCGCAATGTGCATACTCTAGCGAGGTTTCTCCGGCTCTTTGCCTGGCGATAACCAAGGATGCGATTCCTCCACGCGGGGTTGAGCCTCCGTCGTGTGGTGGAAAAAAGGAACGGTCCCGTAAGGGGCCGTTCCTTTTGTTTTGCTTTGTTTTGCTTTGCTTGAAGAAACGACAGTATTTGTCCCTTCTTGTTATATCTGTTATAGTCAGGTATAACAAGAAGGGACATTGATATGTACATTGTTGTTAACGACATGGTTGATGAGCCGCTGTATATGCAGATTCGCTCGCAAATAATTGCCGGCATCGCACGAGGCGACCTAACGGCGGGCGATGCGTTGCCAAGCGTGCGCCGCTTGGCGAGCGATTTGGGTATTAACCTGCACACGGTCAATAAGGCATATGCCGTGTTGCGCGACGAAGGCTACATCGTGGTTAGGGGTCGTGCAGGCGCTTTCATAGCGGGGGCACAGGGCGCGAACTCGTCGAATGAAGCTGCGGATAGCCAAATGGACGATGTGTTGCGCGACTTGGCCCGGCCTGGCGCGCCCGGGGCGGCACGCTTGATGAATTTCTCGAACGTGCTGCAGCTCAAGCGAAATGCGCGTATGGGGCAAAAAGCGCCGAGGCAAAAGACGCTGAAGCGAAAGACGCTGGGGTGAAGACTCATTCTTCTTGTAGCGATTAGGGGGCAGCAATGACTACGACGACAATTATTATGTGTGCGGCATGCATGACGATTCCTCTTTGCGGAATACTGGCTGCCATAGTCCCCTATCTTCAGCGTCGCACCGAGGTGTTTGCGGTAACGGTTCCCTCTGTCGCTCAAGATGATGTGTATGTAAAGGGCCTCAAACGGAAATATGCCGTCATAATGCTTACGGTTACGGTGGTGCTAACACTCGCATGTGCAATGGCGGCGTATGCTCAGCGCCCTTTGGTTCTCTTCGTTTTGCTTATTGGCGGTACCTTCGCGCTCATGTTTGTGTCGTATGGCCTCATGCTTTTCTACCGTCGCCGCATGGTTTCGTATAAGAAGGAGCGCGGCTGGGTTGCGCAATCGCAACAATCTGTCGCTTCACTTGGAGCAGAGCCTGAAGGCTTTCCGCAGGGGCTGTCGCTGAAATGGAATTTGCTCTATATTCCCGTGATTGCCACTACGGTGGCAATTGCCGCTGTCGGGTATTCCTCCATGCCCGAATTAGTGCCAATGCATATAGGCTTTGATGGAGCGGTTGACGGGTGGGCTCAAAAAAGCGTGGGCGTCGTGCTGTTTCCCGTGCTGCTTGAGGCGTTTCTTGCCATTATTCTGACGTTTTGCCATTGGCAGATGTTTGCATCGAAGGCTTGGAAAGAGCCTGGTGCGCCTGCCTCTTCGGCCTGGGCCTATGGCATGTTTGTTCGGGCGAATTCAATTGTGCTGGTAGGCGGCGGAGTGCTGTTGACTATGGTCATGGGAATTGCCTTTGAGCTGTATATCGTTGGCGTTATCGGAATCGGCGCAGCGGTAATCGCGACGCTTGTCGCGTGCGTCCCGATGGTGGTTGCATCTATTGTGGTAAGCGTGGTGTATGGCCAATGCGGATCGCGTGTATTCCTTAGAATGCAAACGAGCGATGCTATGCTTGTCGACGATGATGATCATTGGAAGTTGGGCATTTTTTACTGGGCGCCCGAAGATGCGAGCCTGTTCGTGCCCGAGCGATTCGGCGTGGGTTGGACCATTAATTGTGCCCGCCCTGCAGCATGGGCGATTTTTGGCGGAGTCGTTGTGCTTACCGCCGTCTTTGTCGCATCATCGTTTTTGATGGTGAGTTAGGCGTTTCGCTGTGAAGTGCTCCACCGCAAGGGCCCTTCCCGTTCTGACTCGATGAGTGGGATGAGGCATGCGTTTCCTCGAGACACGTTTTTATCCTATAAGCCGACTTTTAAGGCTTGCGCAATGGGCGCCGGATTCGATCCGACGCCCATTTTTCATTCAGAGGAATGCGCTAGGTTAAACCACCCGATATGCGGGTGGTTTCGATTAAGACGTTAGTCTGGCGCGAGCGCAGCCACGCCAAGAAACCGCTCGCTATGCGGATGGTTTCGATATAGGGCGTTGTTGCTAGGGGCGCGAGATGGTCTTTTCCATCCAAATGTGCGGCTGGCCTTCGTCTTCGTAGTCGACTTCGCCGAAGCGCGTGTATCCCATGAGGCCATACCAACTCTCGAGTCGAGCTTGGGCGTGCAGGCACATTTCGGTCGCCCCCGCTTCGGTGGCGGCGCGTTCGCATTCTTCGACGAGCATGCGCCCAAAACCGCCTTCGCGCTTCTCCGGGAGTACCGCTACGCGGCCGACGGCCCAGCGCGTTAATCCTGCGGGTTCGGGGAAGGTGCGAGCGCAGCCCGCAGGCTCGCCATCTTTGTAAAGCACGATGTGGATGCAGGTGTCATCGATGTCGTCAAATTCATCGGTGTAGCCCTGTTCCTCCATAAATACGCGACGGCGAATCTCGAATGCGTCTTCTTTTACTTCTTGTCCGCGCTTTAGTTCGACATTTGGCATGGCTTGCCTCCTTCGGTGTGAGCTTGGGGCAATGATAACGAAAAAATGGAAGAAGAAAAGTAGTGCTTGTGCGCGGCGTGGTGCGATTTGTAGTGCAAATTGTGGTGCATGGTGACGCGAGCGAATGCGTTGAAGTTGAATTGATATCGCAGTTTCAAATAATGGAGAAAAAGAAAATGGCTGCTCAAATGAGCAGCCATTGTGCGTTCAAATGGTGGGCGGTGAGGGATTTGAACCCCCGACCCGATGCTTGTAAGGCACCTGCGCTCCCGCTGCGCCAACCGCCCGCAAGAATTAATTCTGCCATAACGAGCGTTTTTTGTCATTGGGAAAAGGGAAATGAGTCGAATTGTGCAGGAATGCACACGACTTAAGAAAAAGATAAAAAAGGTCGTTTGAACGCTCGAAGCTGCGCCGCCTTTCGTGGAGTATTCGCGCTATTGGAGCGAGGGCGGCTTTGCGTCGGTTTCGCGAAGCCAGGCATACGTGAAGCCGATGGAATCTGACGCATGTTCATGCCGAAATCGCGTGCGAAATACAGGGAAAGCGAGGGATGCGCGCGGCAAAACGCAACGAAAACAAAGGGGGAATCGCATGTAAATCGCATGCGCACGGGCAAGGTTTGGGCAAGGTTTCGCTGCCATGATGTCGCAAGAGCCGCATAAGCGGAAGACGAATCAAATGGGGGAGCCAATGAGAAAAGGGCGAAGCCTTATTGTTGGTGTGGTGTGTGGGGTTGTTTGCGTGGCGGGCATGATGCTCTATGCGCATGAAATCGAACTAAATGTCGAGCAAGAACGCGCAGAGGTGCTTGCGCGTTACGGCTCTACGCAGGTGGAGGCCTATGTTGCCACGTGCGATATCGCTGAAGGATCGAAGGCCGATTCGGCCAATGTGGAGCGGAGGCTCATGCCGGGCGAATTATTGCCTGAAGGAGCCGTTACCGATTTGGCCCAGATTAAGGCTCAGCCGGCCCAGGCGCGAATCTATTCAGGCGAGGTTTTGCTCACGCAGCGATTTGAGCGGGCAGATGGTTCGGTGCTGCAGGTGCCCGATGGCCTCTGCGCGGTGAGCGTGCCCGCGAAGGCGGTTTCTGCGGTCGGTGGATCGGTGCGAGCGGGCGACAAGGTGAACGTGTATTCCACTTCGGCGAAGTCGACCGACTTGCTTGTGGCCAATGTCGAAGTGCTCGCAACAAGCGCATCAACGGGTTCGAAAAAAGACGAAGCAAACGACGTTTCGTGGATAACGCTTGCGGCAAAGCCGTCTGAAGTGAACGAGCTTATCGCGGCGGCGGGTGTGAGCGACCTGTATTTCACGCTGCCTTCAGAGAAATTCGTGGCAAGCGATATGCGTTCGAGCGCGAAGGCCCAGAGTGGCGAGATGGCGGCCGATTCAGAAAATGCGGTTGAGGGCGACGAAGGAAAAAATGAAACGAGCGCCTCGAAAACGGCAGGTGCTTTGAGCGAGTCTTCCCTTTCGGCGGAAAGCTCGACGGGGGAAGCGAATGGTGAAGAGGCATCGGGTGTTGAGGGGTCATCGAAAACCCAGTTCAATGGAAAGAAAGAAGCGTGATTTCCGTGACAAAACGCGCGGTGTTGTGTGCCGATGAAGAATCGCTGCGAAACCCTCAGCTGCTTGGTTTGGAGGAATCAAGCCTGCAGGCGGTTTCTTGGATTGAATGCTGCGCGACTGCGGAAGAATGCCGTCGTGCGGCGCGGCGAGACGGTATCGAGGAAGCATGGGTCGTTTCCTGCGACGACATGGAGCCGCTTAATGTTGCGGCGGCGCTGAAATACGATGATCCATTCAAAAAGGTGTATTTGGCGTGTGCGGTGAACAACGGATCACTTGCGAGCAGGGCATCTGTTGCGAAGGTCGATGGTGTGCTTTCCCAAGCGTGTTTTGTAGATCGCTTTGTGTTTGCAAAAAGCCTTTGGGATGAGCGCGGCAGGAAAATCAGCCGCGAGGAGGAAGAGGGCCCGTCGTTCGATCGCAATGACGGCTGCGGAAAAGAACCAGATATGAAACCCGCCAACGGCGCAAAAGCCTGCGCTGAGGAGGGCGAATGCGAATCGCAGGCATCCTTGGTTTCGGATGGTCCGACGCAATCGTGCAAAGAAAGGCGCTGCGTTTCCAAAGAGGGAGCCGGGACGGTTGTGGCGGTTGTCGGAGCGAGCGGGGGATGCGGAAAGAGCACCATCGCCACGTTGCTGGCTTCGCTGTGCGCAAAGGCGGGGCTCGTAACGCTTGCGATTGATGCCGATTTGCAGTTCGGCGATATGCATCGCATGCTAGGCGTGCGCGAGCCCGTTCGAATGGATGAGGTCGTTGCGAACCCGTCGCTCATGACGCGTTTGAACGAAGACGCCAAATCAACGGGGAAGCCATCCCTTGTCGCGGCGCCCTCGCGTTTGGAATCTTCCGAAGAAATTGCTGGTGAGCTGCCTGATATCATCGATGCCGCACGGGGCGATTACGATGTTGTCGTGGCATGCGCCGGTGCATTTTGGAGCGAAATCCATGCACGCCTTATCGAATCGGTCGATTCGGTCGTCTTCCTTATGGATGCTCGTCCCACATCGCTTGAGGCAACGGTGCATGCTGTCGAGCTGTGCGCGCGTATGGGGCTTGCGACGAGCGGTTTTGTGTATGCGATTAACAAGCATGAGCGCGAGAGCCTGCTTTCTGCCGTCGACGCATCGTGCGCCTTAAAGGGTTCAACGGCGATTGAGCTCTCAAATGGCCGCCGCGATGTGGAAGAGCTTCTAGGGGCGGGCTTCGTGCAGGAATTCATTGAATCAAGAAACCCGCTTACAGATGAGGTCGTAGTGCTTCTTGAGAGAATTCTTTCAGATGAGCAGGTAAAACGCGTATCTCAATCCCTTTCGTCAAAAAGTAGGCGCGGGCGTCTTTTCGGTAGAAAGGCAAGGCGATGACGCTCTCTTCGCGCGTTCGTCTTGCTGAAGCGGAAGGCACCGCGATTCGGGCGCGCGATGACGGGTGGATGCTTGACGAGTTGAAGGAAGATGCCGGTCGCATAATTCCGGGGGATGTGCTCGCGCGGCTCGCGGATGAGAATCCTCGTCGTGCGCGCAGCGAATTGCAAAGCGCGTGCAAGCAGGCGTTTGCTTCGCCGCGATGGGCGGGCAGACCGAACGAACTGAAGACGCGGCTTTCGCGTGATTTGGAGGATATCGTATTCGGTATGGGCCCTTTGCAGGCGCTCGTTGAGGATCCGACTATCACCGAGGTCATGGTGAACGGAACGTCGTCATTGTTTATCGAGCGGTCGGGCCTGTTGGTGCGCGAGGCGGCGGTGTTTTCTGATGAGGCGCAGGTTCGTGCGCTCATCGATCGCATTTTGGCTCCGCTTGGCCGTCGTGTTGACGAGAGTTCCCCTATGGTCGACGCGCGCTTGCCTGGCGGCCATCGCGTGAACGTCGTGATTCCGCCCATAGCTCTCGATGGGCCGACCATCACCATTCGCAAGTTCGCCAATACAACGATGACGCTTGGGAATATGCGGCGTGCGGGATCGCTCGACAGCCGAGTTTCGCGACTTCTTGTTTGGGCTGTTCGAACGCGTAAAAACATCGCGGTTCTCGGCGGCACAGGGTCGGGTAAAACCACGCTGCTTAACGCTCTTTCATGTGAGATTCCGGCAACCGAACGCATTGTGACCATCGAAGATTCGGCGGAGTTGCGTTTTACGGAGCATCCTCATGTGGTGCGCATGGAGGCGCGAAAAACTAACGCCGAAGGCGTAGGCGAGGTCACGATTCGCGATTTGGTGCGTAACGCATTGCGCATGCGTCCCGACCGAATAATCGTTGGCGAGTGTCGTGGCGCCGAAACGTTGGAAATGCTTCAGGCCATGAATACCGGTCACGATGGGTCGCTTACCACGCTGCATGCCAATTCGCCCGAGGACATGATTATTCGCTTGGTCACCATGGTGCGCTATGGGTTCGATTTGCCCGTAGAGGTGATTGAAGAAAACATCGCATCGGCGATCGATGTTGCGGTGCAAACGTCGCGCTCGCGCGATGGCAGGCGTTTCGTAAGCGCAATTTCCGAGATGCGTCGTGGTGATAATTCGGCATGCGTGGCCGATCCTTTGTTTACTCGGCGATTCCTCGAAAGTGAGGGAGTGTGGGCACGGGCGCCTTCGTGGCTCGATGATGCGGTAGATATGGGACTTATTGAGGGCGAGGAGGTGGCGTCGTGGAAGCGGGCGTGTTCGCTTTCGTAGCGTTTGTTGCAGCGTTTGGATGCGCGTTTGTCGTGGGAAGGTCGGTATTTCTTGGCTTTGAGCGCGCTATGGCTGCGACTCGTGGGGTCGCTTACGCGTCGCAGAGGGCTCGCGTGCAGGGCGCGGCGAATGGGCGAGGAGCTGGGCGTTTCTCGATTTTGCGCGCCCGCGCTCGCGATGCGGCTTGCCGGGTGTCGCTGTATTACGTGAGAAATGGCGTCGCGTCGTTTCTTCCCCTTTGCAAGAGAATCGTTTCGACGCCCGCTGGACAATCGTTTCGCGATGCCTCGAGATTGGCGACGCGAAAAGGGGTCGACACGACTCCCGAAGGGCTTGCTTCTCTCTTTGTCGTCTCAGTGCTCGCTCTCGCAATTTTGTTGCTTGTGGTGTTCCGGTCGTTTGTGGTGGCGCTCTGTGCGCTGGTCCTTTGTGTCGTCGTCTTACGAGTTGTGCTGACTCGCGCTATCGAAAAGGAACGTGCCCAATTGCGCGAACAGGTTCCCGATGCGTTGCGGTGCATGGAGGCGTGCATGCATGCGGGCCTGTCTCTTCCGCAAACGTTTTCCGAGGTAGCTCAGCAAATCGATCAGCCAGCGCGCAGCCTTTTTGCCCGCGTGTCGCGCGATTTGGATCTGGGCTATTCGATGAACGAGGCGCTCGAGCATTTTAAACAAGTTGCCGAGTTGCCGGAGCTTTCTTTCGTCGCTATGGCGCTTGACGTGCAGTATGCGTGCGGCGGCAGCGCCACCCCAGTTTTGCGTTCGGCGGAAGAGTCGATTTCTCGAGACTTGGATTTGCGTCGTTCTTTGCGGGTGCAAACGGCGCAAGCGAAGCTTTCGGCCCAAATCGTAAGTGTTATGCCATTCGCGCTTGTATTTGTAATTTCCGCGGTCGATCCGGCGTTTTTGCATCCGTTCTTCTCGAGCGCACAGGGGATTGTTCTGCTTTTGATGGCGATTGCGATGCTTGGGGGCGGCGTGCTTTTGGTCCGGCGAATGCTTGCGGTTGAAATCTAGAGCGAGTTTGGCTTTGTTTCGGTTGGTCGGTTGGGGGTGTGCCATGGAAGCGATTTTGGTCGTTGCGGTTGGGCTGTTCTCCGTGATCGCATTCGCGAATTTGTTTTCCTGGGGAGTCGATTGTCGACGTGAGCGCCGTCGCAGAAAGCGCGCAAGAAGCGCTTCTGGCGTTTTGCCTTGGAGCGGTGGCGAAAGGCGACGTACGGTGTCGCGTCGCCAAAAGGAGGCATACGAGCTGGCGCTTGAGCGGCACGTTCCAGAGATGATTGATGCGCTTGCGCTTGGCATGCGCGCTGGAATGTCGTTCGAGCGGGCTTTTCGATTGTATTGCTTTCGATTCGATGATGAGCTGGCTCTTTTGTGCCGGCAAGCGTGCTTGAAGTGGGAAAGCGGTTTGGTTTCCCGCGACGATGCGCTGCTCGAGCTCGGAGTGGGGAGCGGCGTGACATCGCTCGAGCGATTCGCGAGCAACGCAGTTCGTTGCCTGCGCTTTGGCAGCCCGATGAATCGCATGCTTGAGGCGCTGGCGAGTGAAGCGCGTGGGTGTTACAGGGCGAAGATGGAAGAGAAAGTGGCCAAGGCCCCCGTGAAGATGCTCGTGCCCACCGCGGTGCTCATATTGCCAGCCATGTTGATTGTCGTAATGGCCCCGGTGTTTTTGGGGTTCGTGCAATGAAAAGGGGGAGTTATGGAATCGAAGATTGTGAAGAATGCAAACGTGCGTTGCGGTGTCGCGGTGCGGCGTATAGGGGAGATGCGGGAGCGTTTGGGCAGTTGTGCGCGTCGTCGTATGGCGCAAGCGCATATGCGTCTCATGAACGAAAAAGGGCAAGGAACCACGGAATATGCAATCTTGGTCGGGGTGCTTGTTGTAATAGCGATTGTGGCAATCACGATGTTTCGCCCGAAAATCGAGGAGCTGTGGAATGCGATCGCCAACGGCATAAACGGGCTTTAGCGAACGGGCGAAACGCGTTGCTCAATGCGGAAAACGGCCAGTCGACGGTTGAGTATGCCCTGGTCGTTACGGCTTTTATCGCGGTTGCAATCGGATTGTCCGCTTTTATCCATGCGATAGATTCTGGGGCTTTTGCCGATGTTGTTCTGCAGCCTATGACCCATCGTCTTGCGAAAGGGGTTCTTGATGTGCTGGCGTTTTGAGCCCCCTATGCGTCTTCGTGGCGCGTGCGGGCAGGCGACGGTTGAGGCGGCGTTGCTTATTCCCGTGTTGCTTTTCGGCCTGGTTATTGCGGTGCAGCCCGGCATCGTGCTGTTCGATCGTGTGGTAATGGAGGCGGCTGCGAGTGAGGGCTGCCGAGTGCTCGAGACGGCTTCCGCTGCGGATGAAGACGAGGTTGTTGAATACGTACAGCGTCGACTGGGCGCGGTGCCTGCTGTTTCCGCCTTTCATGAGGGCCCGTGGGATGTCGAAGTGCAGGGCGTGGGGCAGGACGGCGAATGCGTTTCGGTACGCATTTCCCATGAATACAAACCCTTGCCGCTCGTGGGGCAAGGGTTGGGCTTTTTAGGTCTCGTGGGCGGTAACGGCCTCGTTCGCCAAGAGGTTTTTCGCGAGATGGACGTCCATGACGATTGGACGCTGGAATCGGAATTCGGCCTTTCGTATGAATCATGGATTGACCGATGGGAGGAAAAGGCATGAGGCGTGCTGGAAAGTCCAAGTTGGATTCTCGCTGCAACTCGCCGCGCGTCGTGGCCGACTTGTTTCGCGGCGAAAGCGGCTTTACCACCCTTGGCGCCGCCCTTGCCATTCTCCTTTCGTGCTCGCTGCTCTTTTTCGGGCTCTGGACGTCGCGGTCGCTTTCGCGTGCGGCGGGCGTGCAGGCCGTGGCCGATTCGTGTGCACTCGCCGCGGAAAACGAAGTGTCTGAATTTGTGCTAGCGGTACGTGCGGCCGACGCCACGTTGCTCACGCTATCGCTTACAGGAATTTCGCTTCTAGGGGTTGGCGCGGTGTGCTGTTGCGTTCCTGGTGCGCAGGCGGCAGGGTTGAAGTTCCTTGATGCGGGGCGGGCGGTTCTGAATAAGCGTGAAGATGTGGCTCGCGCAGAAGAAGCTGCGCTTAACGCGGCTCAAAAGGGCTTGGTGGTTGCGGCGCAGGCGCAGGCTCAGGTAATCGCTTCTGAAAATGCCGAAGCTATCGGGCTTGATGCAATTGCCTACGTGGAGCTCGTGCCGTTCGATGCGCCCGATATATCGTGCGGCGTAGGGCATTCTGCGGCGCGTGCCGTCCAGGTCGCGCTTGACGAAAGCGCCTCTATTTCCGAAGGCGCG
>NZ_CDRRGL010000047.1:0-13732 GCF_977041755.1 Slackia sp. | reverse complement strand
GATACGTCAGAAGGGTATTCCTTCCGTTCAAAGGCGAGAAAGACCGCCGTGAGCAGCCCTTCAAGCGAACCATCATGCACGTAGGCAAGCTCAAGGTCGTCCATCGGCGGCAATCCTTCTTTCTTGAGCGATAAGCACGCTTCGCGCCCTGCCGCAGCACGGCAAACCGCACCATGCGCAAACCCCAACAGCCATCATTGGCCACTGGGGACCATGCTATAAATTCGGGTTCATCTTAAACGTGAGCGGTGAGGCGATCGACAGGTCGAGCAGAAGCGTCGCAAGGTGCTTTTGAGCATCGGCAACAACCCACAAAGCAAGCTCGCTGTTGCCCTTTTCGTATACCGCCGCGCGTTCTTCTGCGGGAGCCGCCAGTGCCTCGCGATGCACGCGCTGCGCATGCCGCAAGGCTTTTTGCCACTGCTCGCTTTTGTAGTCGCCCGAACGCACCTGCGTGACCGCAAAACGCGCATCGCTTGCCGCCTGAAGCGAGCGGAACACCCAATACGGGTGGCTCAAATCGGGTTTAGGCGCCGCATCGTCAAAGCACGTCGGCCACATGTGGGCGTCGCAGAACAGGGGCATATAAGGCGAGAAGCACGGCGTGCCCAGCGCGACCCAACAAATGGGAGATGCGAGTTCGCCTTTAAACGCAGCCTGCGCGCACTGCTCGGCAGAAAGCCCAAACACGCCTTCGATTTGGAGCACATGCGATTCCTGCGTGCGCGAGAGCGCGATAGCGCGATAGCGTTTGCGCGAGAATTCGTCGCCAGCGGTGCCAATGGGGTCGAATTCGGTTTCGTCGAAATGGCTCGAAAGCACCGCCGCTACATCTTCAACTCCAAGCAGGCGGTTGGGCCGGAAAACGAACGGCAAATCGCTATCGACCACCGTATGTTCTTTCGCAATTTCGGGAGCAAGCAAACGCAAGCCATCCCATACGCGTGGCGTGTTGTAACGCCTGTCGCCATCGGAGCTGGTGCCGAAAATCTCACGGAAGTTGAACGGATGCTCCCCACCGCCGCCTAAGGCGCTATTAAGCGCATGCTCCTCGACGAATTCGCGAATTCCCTCCGAATACATGAATGAGTCGCTTTCGAAATCGACTTCCTGGATCGAGAGCTGATTCGCGACCACGGCAACGCAATCGTCGGGAATGCGCTGAGCAACCCAATGATGGCCCGTAGCGATTTCCATATACCACGCTTCCAGATGGTCGGCGAACAACACGCCGTTGCTTTCGGCGGAGCCATGCGCAGCCACGATTTCGCCCAAACGCTTCACGCCTTCGCGTGCCGTTTTCACGTAAGGCAGCACAACGGTGAGCATAGCATCTTCGGCAAGGCCATTTTCCACATAGGGGTCGAATGCCAGAACGCGATCGTTTGCCAGCGCGCTTTCGGTAGCCGACATCGCAACATGGGCAGCATTCACGCCGGCCTCTTCGAAAAGCCCTTCCTCGGGCGTAACGTCGGGCATGGCGGAATAGCGAAGGCCCCCTTCAGGCAACGTGATGGCAAACCCGTTCGCGCCCGATACAAGCTCGACGCCATTGCGTTCGCCCGCTGGCACCATGCGAAGCGATTTCGGCGCAGCAGGCGTGGTGTTGTCTTCGTTGCGGGCAATGAGAATAGAGCCGTCGCGCGTTGCGGCACGGCCCACGAGAACCGATGTGCACGAGCGGCGCATAAGGCCATCGAACCCTTTTTTCGACATACCGTTTCCTCCTCTACGAAAGCCCCAACGCATGCGCGCGCTGAGACATTTTCACCTGCGCCCTATAGTAGCTAAAAATATGCGCTGAAGCGCCTAGCCTCCATCATCGAAAAGGCTCATTTGCCCTGCGAGCACTTTGCCCGACCGACGGCCATGCGACCCCGCCTGAATGGGCGCTGCGAGCTGAGCATGCAAGCTCTCTTTGTCAAAGCGCGTGCCATGGCCCTGATAGCGACCCCGACACGTAATGAAAAACCGAGCCCGCTTGTATGCCACGCCGAGCTTGCGAAGCTCGGCTTCACCGAGCGCCGTGGCGCGCCTCGCACCCACAATCGCCTTCGCCCCGCGCACCCCAATGCCAGGCACGCGCAAAAGTTCCTCATAAGGCGCAGTGTTCACCTCGATGGGAAACCTATCGAGGTGGTTGATAGCCCAGTTCGCCTTCGGATCGATGTCGGTGGCAAGAAACGGCTGGCCCTCATCGATGAGCTCCGCTGCGTCGAACTTATAGAAGCGCATAAGCCAATCAGCCTGATAAAGCCTGTGCTCCCTATCGAGCTGCACGGCATTTCCCTGCGGCAGCCAATCGTCTTCGTTTACCGACAAATACGCCGAGAAGAACACGCGCTTCATATGCATCGTTTTATAGAGCGACGAGGAGAGATTCAGTATTTGGAAATCGGTTTCGGGGGTTGCGCCGATGATCATTTGCGTGCTTTGCCCCGCCGGCGCGAATGCGCGCGTTTTTCGGGCAGGACGCCGCTGCGCCATATAACACGCATCGCGCCGCATAAGCGCCCGCGTATCGCGATCTTCGGCGATGCCCTCGCGAATTTGGCGCATGGGCGCAACGATGGAATCGCGCGTTTTATTCGGGCACAAAAGCGCAAGGCTTTCGCTCGACGGCAGCTCCATATTCACGCTGATTCTATCGGCGAGAAGCCCGAGTGCTGCCAGCAAATCGGACGATGTTCCCGGAACCGCCTTCGCATGAATGTAGCCGCGAAAGCCATATTCCTCGCGAAGGATGCGCAAACATTCGATAATGCGCTCCGTCGTGTAATCGGGGCTCTTCAAAACCCCGCTCGAAAGAAACAGGCCCTCGATGTAATTGCGCCGGTAGAACTCCATGGTGAGGTCGGCCAATTCACGCGGCCGAAAAGAAGCGCGCGGAACATCGTTGGAGCAGCGGCTCACACAATAGGCGCAATCGAAAACGCACACGTTGGTGAACAGCACTTTCAAAAGCGTGATGCAGCGCCCGTCGGCTGAAAAGCTATGGCATATGCCCGCCGCCGTCGCGTTGCCAAGGGCGCCCATGCGCGCATCGCGATCAATGCCGCTCGACGTACAGGCGACGTCGTATTTCGCAGCATCAGCGAGCAATGCGAGTTTTGCCGTTGTATCCACCGCGCCCCTTCCGCAAAATCGAACATCTTTTCGTTATTCTAAAGCGAATAAATGTTCGATTCAAGATGATTTTTCGCGAAAGTCACGACGCGACTGTACGGTAGCTTCGGTTCGAAAGCCACATTCCGCAAAGACCGCGAACGACGTTGCCGTATTTTGGAGAACCCGGACAATTGCGATAGCATGGAAGAAACACCTCAAGAATCGAAAGGCGCACTATGAAAATTTGCGTGTTCTGTTCCTCTTCCGACAACCTTGACGCGAAATATGTCGATGCAGCAAAGGCTCTCGGCGAAACCATCGCCGCGCGCGGCCACGAGCTCGTGTTCGGAGGTTACGACAAGGGTCTCATGGGCGATGTCGCGAATGCCGCCGTCGCTGCAGGTGGGCGCGTGTTCGGCGTGACCACCACGGGCCTCACCGCCAAGGGGCGCGCCATTGTCGAAGGCATCGAAAACGTGGAGGAGCCCGACCTTTCCACGCGCATCAAGCACATGGTGAGCATGTCCGACGCCTTCGTCACGCTGCCGGGAGGCCTTGGCACGTTCGAAGAATTCTTCAGCGTGATGTCGCAAATCAAGGCTGGCGAACTGAAGGCCACCTGCGCTCTGCTCGACGTTGACGGCTACTTCAAACCGCTCGTGGAAATGCTCGACCTCTCGTGCGAAACGGGTCTCAATTCCTGTGATTGGCGCGCATTCTGCGATGTTTTCACCACCCCTGACGACATCATCAATTGGCTCGAGAAATAATGGCACGCCCTTCTTCCACCAAGGCGTTCGAAGCGGCGCTTGCGCGCAAAGCTGCCATGCAAACAGCACGATGCGCAGGTGCGAAGGGGCCCTCTGCGAAGGGCATTGGCCCCAACAAGGCCTGCGGGCACAAAGGCGGCATTCGCAGGCAGGGCTCGAAACGCGGATAGCATGGCCATGGCCGCGCAGCGCTTTTGAGAGCCCGAATGCATGGTGATTTCTTTACGACAAGGCACGCCGTTGGCTTGTGGGCTGAAATGCGGGTAAACTAGTTTGTCCGAATTTTGGCCCGCGAATGCTAGGAGCCGCTATGCAAGAAAATACCGCAGCCGAAGACGCCCAGGCGTTCGGCACTTCGCCCGACGACCCCGTTTTCGCCACCGAACAGGCGCATCTTTCCGAGGTATACGCCGAGCTGGAAAAGATGCGAGGCGAACTCGTGCGCAAAATGGAAGCCACGAGCGCCGCAGCCGCACGCGATAAGCTCGATTTGCTTTCCGAAATCTCGAACGACTTCACGAGCGATACCGAAACGAGCGAAACCTACGCGTCGTACGGTGCCGTGAACAGCGTCATCGATTCGTACAACGCGCAGCAGGAAGTGACCGCCGACAAATTGGCGCGCTGCCGCCTGCTTTTGCGCCAGCCGTACTTCGCGAAAGTCGCGCTGCAATTCAAGCCCGGCCAGCCGCCCAAGGAGCTCTACATCGGCGCCGCCGGCATTTCCGACGACAACTACAAGCGTCTCGTCGTTGACTGGCGAAGCCCTGTAGCCGAAACCTATTACAACCAGAGCAACGGGGCCACGAGCTATGTGGCGAACGGACGCACTATCCATGTCGACCTCGCATGCCGACGCCAGTTCGACATCGAAGCCGACACGCTCCACGCCTATTTCGACACCACCGTCGCCATTCAGGACGCGCTTCTGCTTGAATCGCTTTCGCATCAGCGCACCGCGCAAATGAAGGCCATTACCGCCACCATCCAGCGCGAGCAAAATGAAGTCGTGCGCCACGAAGATGTTCCCGCGCTCTTGGTGGCAGGCATTGCGGGCAGCGGCAAGACGAGCGTGCTTCTGCAGCGCATCGCATACCTGTTCTATCAAAATCGCACCGAGCTCGACCCAAGCGAAGTATTCCTCATCACGCCGAACCCGATTTTCCGCACATATATCGAGAACGTACTTCCTGATATGGGAGAACGCAATCCCGAAACGCTCACGTGGGCGGAATTCGCGAGCCGCGTGATGCCGCTTGACAAGGCTGCTGAGAAGAAGAGCGTGCCCGTCAGCGCCCTATGGCGCATTGACGAAGCCATCGCGAACCTCGAATTCGAAGACGATGATTTCCGCGAACTGCACCATGGCAACGTGAAACTTCTGGGCATCAACCAGATTCGCAAGGTGAATGCGAAATACCGCAACGTTCCCGCCGGACCGCACCGCGCCACGCTCATGCGCGAAGATTTGGAAGACGCCCTTGAGGCGCGCGTGAAGCAGCTCGCGTCGGGCTCTGCCGTGCTTGAAGAGCTCGAGGGCATGACGCTCAACGAGCAGCTTTCCCAGTTCGGCGAGCCCTATGCGCCCGTCGACGAAAAGGAGGCGCGCGATTTCGCGTTGCGCCTTCTGCAAGACCGCTACCAGGGAGCATTCCGCGCAGTGCAAGACGACGCGTGGTTGCGCATCGATCGCATTGGCATGCGCCTTTTGGGCGAAAAGAGCCTCTCGGCGCTGGAATGGCTCTATTTGAAGATGGCAATCACCGGCCTGGGCGACGCCTACGCGAAATACGTGATGATCGACGAGGTGCAAGATTATTCGGCGGCCCAGCTCGCCGTGCTCGCGCGTTTCTTCCGTCGCGCGCATTTCATGCTCCTTGGCGACGAAAACCAGGCAATCAACCCCAGCACGGCGTCGTTTGCCGAGGTGCGCGAAGTATTCACGCGTCTGCGCGGCGGCATTTCAACCTGCAGCCTGCTTACGAGCTACCGCTCCTCGCCTGAAATCACCGAGATTTTCGCAGGTCTTTTGCCTGCCGAGCAGCGCGCGAAAATCTCGTCGGTGCAACGCGCAAGCGAACCCGTGCGCGTCGATTGTTACGGCAACGACGACGAATACGCCGCCGCATTGCGCGAAGCCGTTGCGCACGCGAAGGAAAACGACGGGCTTACGGCCATCGTGGTGCCATGGAAGCACGAGGCCAAGCGCCTGCGCGCGTTCTTGGGCGATGCCGCCGATGGCTTGGTCGATATGGAAACGGCAGCCGAGCTGCCCACGAACGGCGCCATGATTATCACGCTGCAACTGGCAAAAGGCCTGGAATTCGACCACGTGATCGTGCCCGACGCGAGCGCACGCGTATTCCCCGCCGATGACCGCGTGGCGAAAAACCGCCTGTATACCACCGTTTCACGCGCGACTCGCTCGGTTCAGATTCTGTGCCGCGGAGAAATTACGCCGCTGCTAAAGAAGTAGGTTACCTGTTCGGGAAGGCCCGGGTGGGAGGCGCGACGAGACCACAGCTCGCTACCGCTCACTGCGTTCGCTCTGCGCTCGCTTGGCGGTGTTTCATTTTGAAACGAAGAGCAAGTTTGAACACCGACGGTCTCGTCGCGTCTCCCATCCGGGCCTTCCCTGCATTTTCTTCAAAACGGCGCACGCCCGAAATGCGCCGCCAGATTGTCGCGCAGCGTCAGCCGGTAGTGCCGTTTTGAAACGGCACTACTCCAAATAAGCGCCGGTCTGCCTATTCCACAAGTTGGCGTATTCGCCGCCGGCGGCGATAAGCTGCTCGTGCGGGCCATCTTCGGCGACCTTGCCCGAATCGAGCACGACGATGCGATCGAGGCTCGCCACCGTTGAGAGGCGATGCGCCACCACGATGCACGTGCGTCCCTTCATAAGCGTGGCGAGGGCGTCTTGCACGAGCGCTTCGCTTTCAGAATCGAGCGCGCTCGTCGCTTCATCGAGCACGAGCACCGGGCAATCGGCCAGAATGGCACGCGCAATGGCGATGCGTTGGCGCTGGCCACCCGACAGCTTCACGCCGCGCTCGCCGACCTGAGTTTCGAAGCCCTGAGGCAGGCGTTCGATGAATTCCAGCGCGTTCGCACGCGCCGCCGCTTCGCGAATCTCATCCATGCTGGCGCCCGGCTTGCCGTACGAGATATTCTCGGCAACGCTGCGGTGGAACAGCAACGATTCCTGCGGCACATAGGCGATTTGGCGACGCAGCGACTGCTGCGTGCATTGCGCGATGTTCTGCCCATCAAGAAGGATGCGCCCCTGCTGAATATCGGACAAACGAAGCAAAAGCTTCGTGAGCGTCGTTTTGCCCGCGCCGGAAAGACCAACGAGGCCAATGCGCTGGCCTGCGGGAATATGCAGTTCGAAATCGTCGAACACCTGCGTTTTCGTATCGCCGTCGCCATACGAAAAGCCAATGCCTTCAAAATCGATCGCGCCTTCGCGAACCTGCAAATCGGGCGCGCCGGCAGCATCGGCCACCAGGCGCGGCTCATCGAGCGTGGCCGTCATGCCGCTCGCGTCGCCGAACGCGCGATTGAAACGCTGCAGGCCGTTGTTGATGAAATTGAACTGGTTCGTGACCGTATAGGTGTAGGTGAACATCATCACGAGCGTGCCCGGCGTGATGCCGTACCACGCATTGCCGCCTGCGATGAACACGGCCACCACGCTCATAATGATCACGGTAATCGATGCCGTGATAATGCCGCGCGTAAGCGAAGCCCACATGCGCTTCGAATCGCGCGCAACCACTTCCCTATTCGCCGCATCGAACAACCCACGCTCATAGTCTTCGCGCCCATACGTTTTCACGGCAAGGATATTCGACACCGAATCGGACAGCTCGCCCGACAACTGGTTTTGAGCGCTCGCCGCCTTCTCATTAAGCGACAGAATGCGCTTGTACATGACATACGAAACCGTGGCGTACACCACGAGCAGCGCCATGAGAATAGCCACATACACCGGCACACGCGGCGCCAAAATACCGCACGTAAAAATAACCGAGCAAATAACCGGCAGAAACGGGAACATGATGGTCTCGATAATCTGCTGGTAGGCGCTCATGAATTTCGATGTTTGGCTCACGAGCGTGCCGCCGAAGCGGTTGGAGTGAAAGCTCATGGACTGGTTGCACAACGCGTCGAAGCTCATCGTGGCCAAATCATACGCGGCCGCGATTTCCAGCCTATAAAGCGTGTAGTCTTGAAACTTGCTCGCGGCCTGGCCGAAGACGTTGATTGCGATAAGCGCCACGATATAAGGTCCGTAGGCGGAAAACACCTCATCGGGACCCACGCCGCCCTCGCTCACGCGATCGACGACGAGGCTCATGACGTACGGGCTGCCGTACGAAAGCAACGCCACGAAAAGGAACGTCGATACGACAAGGCCCCAAAACAGGCCCTTGTGCTTGCGCGTCACCTGCCAGTAGTAATGCAGCGTGCGGCGTGTAGTTGATTGTTGCATGAGCTCCCTTTGGCACCTTTACTGTTCGTCGATGAAGCCAACGCGATAGTTCGCGAACACCACGCCATCGCCCATCTGGGTCGCGTCGAGATCGACATCGGCGCTGATGCTGAAATCTCGATCGTCCGACTCGTCGCGGAAAATTTGGCGCACGTGCCACACATGGGCCGCCTCTTCATCGGATTCGTCGATGACCAGGTATTTCTTCGAACGAGCATCGGCATCGAGCACGATTTCCTCGTGCTGGGCGAAGTACTCGTCAAGCGCCGCCTGCCAAGCGCGCTCGCCAAAACCCCAATCGGCATCCATCTCGCCCAAGTCGGCCACGCGGCCAAGCGAGGCCAGACGCACGCGCGAGATGAGCGCATTGCGCACGAGCACGGTAAGGCCGCGCCTGTCGCGCACCACGGCGTCGGTTTGCGCCTCGGGCGGAGCCGCGTCAAGCGACGCGCCCGCATTGGCCCACTCGTCTACCAAACTCGAATCGACCGAGCTCACCACAAGGCCGAGCCAGGCGATGATGTCTTTCATCTGTTCGTCGCGTTTGTCTATGGGCACCGTACGATCGAGCGCGCGGAAGGCCTCGGCCAAATAGCGAAGCAGAATGCCCTCGAAACGCGCGATGCCCAAGCGCTGAATGTAGCCTTTGAAGTCGCTTGCCGTTTCGAGCATGTCGCGCAGAACCGACTTGGGGCTCAGCTCGAAGTCGCGAGCCCACGGCACCTTTTCGCAATACTGCGCGAAGGCGGAATTGAGCAGGTCTTCGAGCGGCTTGGGATAGGTGACCTCGGCGATGCGCTCCACGCGCTCATCGTAATCGACGCCGTCCATCTTCATTTCGGCCATAGCCTTGTCGCGCGCCTTGCGTTCCTGCGCGCGCAGCACCTGGCGCGGGTTTTCGAGCGTCGCTTCAACCATGGAAACCGCATCGAGGGCATAGGTGTCGCTTTCGGGGTCAAGCAGCTCAAGCGCCGCGAGCAAGAACGGCGAAAGGGGCTGGTCGAGCGCGAAATCATCAGGCAGGTCCATCGTGAGCACGTATTCGGTACCGCCATCTTCGGCCTCGCGGCGCTCCACCACGTCGGCATCGATGAGCGTGGCGAACACTTCGTCGGCGCGCTGCGAGAGCTTGAGTTTTTCCTCGGGCGTCTGCATGGAGTCGTCAATGAGCGCTTCGACGCGAGCGCGCGCGTCGCCGCCCTGCTCCACCACGGAAAGCACCATGGAATGGGTGATGAGCAAACGCGGCGTGAGCTTTTCGGGCTGCGATTCAATGAGGTGATCGAAGGTCTGCTCGCTCCAATTCACGAAGCCCTCGGGCGCTTTCTTCTTCTTGATGCGGCGCAGCTTCTTCTCGTCGCCGCCAGCCTTCACCATGGCTTTGTAGTTCTCGATTTCATGCTCGGGCGCCTCGGCGAGCACGCGGCCTTCGCTATCGAAGCCCGAACGGCCCGCGCGACCGGCGATTTGGTGGAACTCACGCGAACGCAGGCGGCGCATTTTGTAGCCGTCGAATTTCGTGAGCTGCGTGAAAACCACGGTATGGATGGGCACGTTAATGCCCACGCCCAGCGTGTCGGTGCCGCAAATTACCGGCAAAAGGCCCTGCTGGGCGAGCTTTTCGACAAGCAAGCGATAGCGCGGCAGCATGCCCGCATGGTGCACGCCCACGCCAAAGCCGAGCAAGCGCTTGAGCGTTTTGCCGAATGCAGTGGTAAACGCCGTGCCCTTCATGGCCTCCTTGACCGCCTCGCGTTGCGCTTTAGTGGCAACGCCGTAGCTCGCAAGCGCGCTCGCCGTAGAGAGCGCGGCATCTTGGGAGAAATGCACCAAATACATGGGGCCTTCGCCAGCCCGCAAGGCGAGCTCGACCGTGGCCTCGATTGGCGTTTTCACGTATTCATAGGAAAGCGGCACGGGGCGCGGGGCGTTCATCACGCGGCTCACCGTATTGCCCGTTTGGCGCTGCAGCGTCGCAGCGATTTCATCGACGTCGCCAAGCGTGGCGCTCATCAGCAGAAACTGCGTTTTCGGAAGCGTGAGCAGCGGCACCTGCCACGCCCAGCCACGATCGAAATCGCTGAAATAGTGGAATTCGTCGGCCGCCACCGAATGCACTTGGGCCTCGGCACCCTCGCGAAGCGCGAGATTCGCGAGAATCTCGGCCGTGCAGCAAATCACGGGCGCATCGACGTTGATATGCACGTCGCCGGTGATCATACCCACATTATCGCGGCCAAGCAATTCGACCAAGTTGAAGAATTTCTCGCTCACAAGAGCCTTGATGGGCGCCGTGTAATAGGAGCGCTCGCCGAAGCACATAGCCATGAAATGCATGCCAAGCGCCACGAGCGATTTGCCCGAACCGGTCGGCGTGCCCAAAATCACATGATCGCCCACCATGATGTCCATGAGAGCTTCCTCCTGGTGCGGCCACAGCTCAATGCCGCGCGACTCGCACCACTCCATGAATGCCATGAACGACTCTTCGGTAGAGGCGTCTTCATCATAGAGCTTGTTGGCGATGCGGCCAAGCTCGCCATGGGCGGCGGCTGCGATTTCGTCGGCCTCAACGACTTCGGTAAGATCTTCGGGATGAGCGTCTGACATGGTGGGCCTTTCATGCCAATCAAGTTGGCAAAAGAAAAATGCGGTGATAAAATGAGCCCAACGGCGAGCCTACGGGTGGAATCCAGGCAATGCCGTCATTGCTTGAAGAAGGTCACCCCCTATCGGCGGTGGCCTTTCTTTTTACGCTTTGGGCGCTGCTCACGTGCCACGGATAGCCCGATTATCGCCGTCGCCAGAGCGACAAGCGCAGTCGCGAGGTTCGCCACCTCTGTGAAAAAATCGGTCATAGGGCATCACCTCCCTTCTTGAGGAAGGCACTGCCCGACACACAAACCGCCGTTGGGGTATCAACTATTTTAACGCAGAAAGGGCCGCTCTCGCGACCCTTCCCAAAGCGCCTACACGCCCAATCCTTTCGCTATTCCGCGTTTTTCAACGCGAGCGCAAGCGGCACTTTCTTGATATGGCGCACATGCAGAAGCGCCACCACAAGATAGGTCGCGAATCCCGTGGCGATGACTTCCAAAATGCACGTCAGCGGCACGTAAATCTCGATGTTGCCGCTGTACGAGAGCAGCATTGCCTTGAATATCGCCGTAAGCGACACGATGATGAGCGGCTGGCACACGATGAGCGATACCGCCACGCACCAGGTAATCGAGCGCACGTAGAGCTTGCTCACCTCCCTGTCGCGATAGCCGAACACCTTCATATAGCTGATGGAGCGCGCGCTGTGGTCGATAACCGACTTCGTGAGCAAATACATGAATACGAGAAAGATGAACACCGACATGCCCACGAGCATTCCAATCATGTCGTCCATCATGCCCGTGAACTGCTCGCCAATGGCATCCATGTCGGAAGGCGTAAGATCGCTCGCCACATAGCGGGAATCAAGCGTGAGCGGCTCGTCGGAAACGTACCCATTGAAGTAGGCTGCATCGTTGCCGAACATCGCGTTGAAATCGTCCAGGCTCATGTAGATATTCATGGTCGACTTCGTACCCCACGTGCCATCGTCGCCCGCGAACGTGAGCGTATGCGTCTTGTCTTCGTACTTGTCGTACAGTTCGATTGCATCGCCCTGCTTGAAGCCGAACTTGTCAACCAAGCCGCCGCCGAAGACCGCCTTGCCGTCTCCAAGGTCCATATCGGTCCAATAACGAGAATCCTCCTGCACGCCATACACGGCGATCGTTTCCTCGCCATTGCCTTCGCCGCGATCGTATTGCAGCGAATACACGGCGAATTTCTCGGCCTGGGCGATTGCGCCGGCACCGTTGTCGACCGTATTCACTGGATGCGCGTTTTCGTCGTCAAGGTCGAGGTCGGACACCTTGTCGACCATATCGGCCACGTCGTCGCGCGTCGTGCCCAAATCGGCGGCAACGCCATCGAGCTCACTGTTCAGCGCGTCTTGGGACTTCGCGAAATCGTCCTGGGCATCTTGCGCCTTTTGCATGGCTTCAAGCGTCGGCTCGGCCTGCAGCGCCTCCGCCGCCGCCTTCAAGGCATCGGCCTTTTCTTGCGCATCGTCGGCAGCGTTCTCAAGATCCGAAAGCCGGGCGCCCTCCACACCCTGCAGCTTATCGGCAGCTTTCCACGCTTCGCGCTCGTCATTGGCGCCCTCAAGCTCCAGCGGCGCCTTCAGCGAATACTGATGCTGCGCGACAACGGTATTGTGCAAATTCTCGGCGTAATGGCTCATCGTGGGAAGAATCGCGAGCGAGAACAGCAAAAGCAGGCTCGCAAACCCAATGCCCACGAACAGCGTGGCGAAGTTGCCCATATTTCGAAGGAACACGCGCAAGCGGAATCGCGCGGTGAAGCCCAACCACTCGGGCAGCGCAAACCCGCGCTTCACGCCGCCCTTACTCGTTTCATGGCGGAGGAATTGAAGGGGCGTGTGGCCCATCTTGCGCAGCAAGCCGATGAGCGTGACCAGAATCAAAACCGCCACAGGAACAACGGTGGTCTGGAAGAAAACGCCCCAACTCCAGGTCGCATAATACGGAGGCAGGCTGTATGACCCATAATACAAATTGCGCATAGGCTCGCTCATGAGCGTAAAGCCCACCACGTTGCCCACTGCTGCGGCGGCGATGCCCACGATGCACGGCAGCGCGAGATAATGCGCCACCAGCTCACGGCGTCGATAGCCGCTCGCCAGAAGCGTGCCGATAATCGCGCTTTCTTCTTCAATCGTTCCCGACGTGAGCACCACAAACACGAATGCCATAATCACAATGATGATATACAGCAGCGTCGTCCACATCGCCGAGTCGCCCGACACGTCGTCTTTGGCATACCCAATGCCTTGGTTCGAATCGACGTCGGTCAAATCGGTCACGTTCGCATGGGCGCCGGAAAGCGCACTCACCATGTCTTTTTCGATATCCATGCGATCGGCCACGGAAAGGTCGCGATCGTTGAAGCGGTACGAGTAGGTATAGCTCGGCAGAAAGCCCGTATTCTCGAGCGCCTTGAAGCCCTCGGGCGACACTTCGGCCACGCCAAACGAAAGTGTATTCACCGTGAACTCGGAATTGCTCTGGAAAAGCGCCTGGTTATCGGCCAGGGTCACAATGCCCACCACGCGGAACTCAACGCCGTTGAGCGCGACCACATCGCCTATGGATACATCGTTGTTCGTTGCGAACACGCGGTCAATGGCGATTTCGTCTGCCGCCTGGGGCTCGCCGCCTTGCGCATACGCGGCCAAATCGACCTGCGTGCGATGCTCGAACGTGCGCACCGTGCAGTTGCGGGCGTTATCGCCCTGCGT